>CANJNU010000014.1 GCA_947475645.1 Bacteriovoracaceae bacterium
GCAAGAATGGAGAGTTTAACGCCGTCTCGATAGGACAAAATCTGATCTACAATTTGTTGGGGCGACTGAGAGCGAATGGGCTTTCCACAGCTCCAGCAATAGGGCTTTCCGATTCGAGCATAAAGAAGCCGAAGGTAGTCGTAGATCTCGGTAACGGTGCCCACCGTAGACCTGGGGTTGTAGCTCGTTGTTCGCTGTTCGATTGAAATGGTGGGACTGAGGCCCGTAATTGACTCGACATCGGGCTTACTGATTTGCTCAAGAAATTGGCGAGCATAAACAGACAAGCTCTCGACATATCTGCGCTGACCCTCGGCGTAGATGGTGTCGAACGCCAGCGAGGACTTACCAGAGCCTGACGGCCCGGTAAGAACAGTGAGGCTGTCTCTAGGAATAGTGGTGCTCACGCCCTTCAGGTTGTGAACATTTGCATTCGTGATGACAATTGCGTCGTCGTTTGCGGGCACCGTCGGCACTTGTTGTGTTTTCAGTGGGCGCCGCCGCTCAGGTCGAGCACGGGATGACCGAGTGTAGACGCTGAAGCTGCGAGTGCGGTTTCCACCAGGGTACGAATTCGACTCATTCCGGCTTGGGTGGTACTTTCGAAACGAAGTACAAGTACAGGCTGAGTGTTGGAGGCTCGTACGAGTCCCCAACCATCAGAAAATGAAATGCGCACACCATCGATATCGTTAATTGATCCTGCCGCCCCCTGAAGGAGCCGCTTCGTCTCTTCAACGAGTGCGAATTTTTTCTCTTCAATGCAGTCAATTCGGATCTCTGGCGTATTTAAGGTCTCAGGAAGGTCGGCGACGAGTGACGAGACGGGGCCGGTGTGTGCCGAAGCGATTTCGTAAAGTCGAAGTGCCGCATAGATTGCATCGTCATAACCGAAGTAGCGGTCGGCGAAAAAGATATGACCGGACATCTCGCCAGCAAGAGCGGCTCCCGTTTCCTTCATCTTTGATTTAATGAGGGAGTGGCCAGTCTTCCACATAATGCCATTGCCCCCCTTGGCGGCGATATCATTGTACAGGCGGTGACTCGACTTAACTTCTGAAATGATCGTCGCTCCAGGGTGAGACTGAAGAACGTCGCGAGCGAAGATCACCATGAGCTCGTCGCCGAATAAAATTCTGCCATTCTCATCTACAGCACCAATTCGGTCTGAATCGCCGTCGAAGCCAACTCCGAAGGCGGCCCCCGTCTCGCGAACTTTCGCGATCAAGTCGCGAAGATTACTGGGAACAGTAGGATCGGGGTGATGATTGGGGAAGCGCCCGTCAAGCTCGCAATAAAGGGGAATTACCTCGGCCCCGAGTCGCTCGAAAAGCTCGGGCGCCACAGTCGAGGCAGTTCCGTTTCCAGCGTCGAGCACCACCTTCATGGAGCGAACCTTCTTTGCCCCCTTCAGGAGGTGTTCGATATAGGTAGGTATCATAGGTGTGCGGCAAACCAAACCCACTCTGTCTGACACAGCACCGGATTGGGCCACCTGAATCATGCGCTCGCGCAACTCCTGAATTCTGGCTCCATGAAGCGTGTCCTTGCCGATACAAATCTTAAACCCATTATAATCGGCAGGATTATGTGAGCCGGTCACCATAACTCCACCATCGAGATCGAGCTGGAAAATACTAAAATAAGTGAGCGGCGTGGGACACACACCGATATCCACCACATCAAGCCCACCCTTTTGCATTCCTCGAATTAAAGCAGTGGCATAGGCCTCACCCGTGAGGCGGCAATCGCGACCTACCGCGACAGTAAGATGGGGCCTCCCTTGAGCAGGCGCTCTGCCCACTAAAAGTGTTGCGTACGCTAATCCGAGACACTCAGCAAATTCAGGAGACAAGTCCTGACCAGCGATTCCGCGCACGTCATATTCTCTGAATATCGATGGGCGAATCTCAAATGAATTTTGGGTCACGGTTTTGCTCCGATTGAATGGGGTTGACGAATCAGTTGAGCAGCTAAAGTGATTGCGGCTCTCATGCTTGAGGGGTCGGCTATATTCTTGCCCGCGATGTCGAAGGCAGTGCCATGATCGACCGAGGTTCGAATGATGGGCAACCCCAGAGTAACGTTAACCGTGTTTGGAAAGTCGAGAGTCTTCGCAGGAATAAGGCCCTGATCGTGGTACATACATACGACAGCATCAAATCGATCACGTTGATTACCCCAACAATGTTGAGCAAAAAGCGTGTCGCTGGGAAGAGGCCCAACGATCTCCGCGCGACCCCGCCATTTCTTCTGGAGGAACCGGATCTCGGGGGTTATGACCTTCTGCTCTTCGTGTCCGAGAATGCCGCCCTCACCGGCATGAGGATTTAGCGCCGCCACCGCAATGCGAGGTTTCTTTACCTTCCACCAAAGATCGAGGGCTTCGATCGTTTGATTTACCGCTCTTCGAATGCGAGGCCGTGTAACTGCCGAAGGAACATCGCGTAACGAGAGGTGCGATGTAACGAGTGATACCTTGATGAGATCGTTCGCCAACATCATGGTGAATTTCTCATCGACTCCACAAAGATCGGCCAGAAGATCGGTATGCCCAAAGTAAGCGAATCCGCCCCGCTGTAAGCGCTCTTTACTGATGGGGCCCGTAACGAGTGCCTGAGCATAGCCTTTTTGAATGAGCTGAACGGCAGTGACAATGGACCAACCCGATTGGAAGCCGGCAAGGAGGGTTTTTCGGGGCGCCTTCTCGGGCGCCTCTAGAAAGTGAATCCCCCGACTCGATGAACTGAGTTCGAGACGGCCGAGACCATCGTAAGTAGCAAGTTTAAGGGGTATGCCCATTTTCCGAAAAGGCGCGGAAGCACCGACACACAGAATATCAAACTTTTTTAAAGTCTGAGAAAGCGCTTTGGATTGAAGTGCCTTTACTGTGATCTCGGGACCTACTCCGGCCGGGTCTCCGGGGGTGATGATTAAGACGGGCTTTGAAGATTTTCCCATGGAGTGAGAACGACCTAGGGAGCTACGGGCAAGCCCGAGACGGCCGCCTCTCCTGCGCGATGGATGAAGGATGACTGACGATGCCTCTCAAGCCATAGCCCGATTTGATGTTGATATTCAGCAGCAATGAGCTGATTACGAATGGGCTCCTTCATTTTCTGGAATCGTTCGTCGTCGTTCGACTTGATGTCCACGAGCCGAATAAGATTGAAGCTGGTTTGAGGTGAACCGAAAACAGGACTGACTTGTCCGATCTTAAGATTCTTGAGCTGTTCTTTGATGTTCGTGTTTAATTGATCCTCTGGAAGCATTCCCAGATCGCCGCCCGATGAGGCGGTAGGTCCGTCACTCATGCGCTTGGCAACATCGTCGAATGCCTCGCCCGCCTGCACCGCCGCAAAGGAACGATCAATCACTTCTTTTGCTGCAGCAGAAGACTTAAAGTTTTTCACGGTGACCGTAATCATCTGAATACGATACGAGTTAGCACCGGGCTGACTTTTTGAATATTGATTGTAATATTGGTTCTTCACGTCATCGTCCGAGATAGTAACCTTGGTGCGAATGTCGCGGTCAATGAGGTTTCTCTTGGATGAGCTGATTCGAATGAGTTCAAAATACTCATCGAAAGTGAAGCCCTGTTCGGTAATAGCGGCCTTAAGCTGTGTACGGTCAATATGGTTGTTCGACTGAATCTGATTAATCTGCGCTTCGGCTTCGGTGTCGGTTACCGGAAAGGCCTGCGCAACCAGCCGCTCGTCGATCAAAAACTCGATAATATCGGTGTCCTTTGCGGAAGTGCCCAGGCTGGCTAAATGTGTTTCTGCAAAGAGTGGGTCGAGCTGTTGCCGAAGACTGAGACTTCCTCGAAACCCCCGTACGTCCGAGAGCAGTACCAGTCCTGAGTTGACGGACGCCTCAACGCGATCGATTACAAAAGCCGAAGAGAGCTGAGAAGCGAAGAGTTGACCAAGACCAAGGAAGCCGACCAAAACAGGGAACAGGAGGTTCTTCATAGAAGGTGTTTTCCCACAGTTTTTGTGAACAGAAAACCCCCTTCTCTGAGGGAACCGACCGAATCAAAGTAATTGCGATAAAAGGAGAGGGTTTCGGACAATGGGAAGCCGAGTCATGAGGTGGAGAATGCGGGTGTGCGCACTCTCGGGAGTAAGTGTGGCGTCATTCTCCTTCCACCAGGCCGCGATGATGGGCGAACGCTTTAATTTCTTGAGATCGCCCGAGGCAAAACGCGCCACTCTCAGCGCTTCGGCCATGGGCAGCTGATCTTGTTCGAGTACAAGCGCAGCAATTCCAATCCAAACCAGTTGATCCAAGGTCGGCGCTCGAAACTCACCTCTTAACGCAGAGTATCCCGATAAAGTGAGGGACCGGTTGCCTACGCGTGCCAGCTCGTCTTTATTCGGCGCACGAACCTCGGAGAAGCGTACCTGAACCGGAGCCACGGGCGTAACTGCGGTTTGGCATGCTGATACGAGCATCAGAAGCCCCAACAGAGATGTGAGACGCCTACTCTTTGAGGAGTCCGTCATGAATGGAGACCTTAGCCTGTTTCTTGAGCTGTACGATGTACTTCTCGAAGATCTGGGCGCGGCGCTCTTCAAAAGCGAGACGCTTGGTTTGTGGATGGTCGGCATCGTCCCAGCTCTTTTTTACCGTAAGCTTAATAATGTGCCAGCCGAACTGAGTTCTAATCGGGGTGGTGGTGGTCTGGCCCACCGACAGCTGTGTGGCGGCAAGGTAATAGGCGGGATCTAACTTATCGCGGGTTTGATAATCAATATCGCCACCCAGTGGAGCAGCCATGCCTTCGGAGAAGCGCTGCGCAATCTCGGCAAAGCTCATTTTCCCAGGCTTTACGTAGTCATTCAAAACCTTTGTAATGCGATCCTTGGCAGAGTTCACCTCTTCTGGCTTCGCATCGGGACGAACCGCGATAAAAATGTGGCTGGTACGAATTTCAGGATTCTTTGAATAAAAGCTCTTCGCCTCATCGTCCGAAATGTGAATTTCATCAAATTCTCTACTTAGCTTTTTATCGAGAAGCGCGTGATAGAGAACGGTGTTCATTCGTTCTAGCACTTCTGGGTCTTTATCTAAGCCCATTTTTCTCGCTTCTTGAAGCACCAGCTCTCTCTTAATTAGATCGTCTAGTACGCTTCTCTTGGGTGGAGCGCGAAACTGAAAGAACTTCAAATTGTCCTTATACTTCTTATTGAAGTCTTCAAGGGAGATGACGGATGAATTGATCTTTGCCAGCTCAGTCATTGCCCAAGCGTTCGTAGCGACGCCCTGTGACGCTAAAAGGAGCAGTGAAGTGGCCGAGACTTTCAAAAGATCACGAGAAGTGGATTTCATAATTCTTAAGATATCATTCTTTTAGAGCGAGGCAATCCGCTTTTTGTACAGGAGAGGCTGCATTTTTAGTGTCTAGAGTTTGACACTCCTTGGGGCAATACGGAGGCAAAGCCCCGGAGCAGTTCTTCGAGTTTAAAAAGTAGGCCACTTAAGGAGTCAACCGACATTCTTATGATGAGTCTTGAGTCGGGGGTGAGCTGGTATTGGTTAGGTTGTGCTGAGACACGCGCAATCACTTTCACAGGATCGATCGAGGATTGTGCGCTTGGAGAAAGTGAGAGCTTCTCGGCTCCCAGGGTGAGCGAGGTAATTCCGTGGGCTTTAAGGAGAAGTTTAATCCGGATGAGCCAGATGAGGTTTTGCCCCTCGGCCGGAAGATCTCCGAATCGATCTCGTAGCTCTTGTTCAAGTTCAATGAGACTGCTTTCGCCCGGAGCTCCGGAGAGTCTACGATAGAAAGTAAGTCGCTGATGAACATCGGGAACATAGTCGTCGGGAAGAAATGCGGGATAAGGTACTTTGATCTCGGGTTCCTGTGCTTGCGAACCAGACTCCGGGGCCTTACCCTGAAGTGCGTGAATCGCCTCTTCTAAAAGTTCGGTGTAAAGTTCAAAGCCAACGGCAGCGATATGGCCGGATTGTTGTGGGCCGAGAAGATCCCCTCCCCCACGAATCTCTAGGTCATGCGAAGCAATCGAAAAGCCACTTCCAAGCTCGACAAAGCGCTGAAGTACCTCAAGCCTTTTCTTCGCATCTTCACTCATGGCACCCTCAGCCGGTACCATAAGATAGGCATAGGCGCGCTGCTGTCCCCGCCCAACGCGCCCCCGAATTTGATAAAGCTGAGACAGGCCAAGCATGTCGGCGCGATTAATAATGATTGTATTGGCGGTAGGTAAATCGATGCCCGACTCAATAATTGTAGTACACAGAAGCACGTTCGCTTGCTTCTCATAAAACTGAATCATGGCCGCTTCCAGGGCCTTCTCGTTCATTTGACCGTGCGCCACTTGAATGATGGCCTGGGGACAAAGAACGCGAATGCGATTCGCCATCTCGTAAATGGTGTCGACACGGTTATGGAGAAAGAAGACTTGGCCCCCCCGCTGGAGCTCGAATTGAATCGCTTTGGTCATCATGTCTTCATCAAAGCGTGAAACATAAGTTCGAATCGGGAGGCGATCGATGGGAGGGGTATTAATGAGGCTAATATCGCGAAGACCCGAAAGCGACATATGAAGCGTTCGGGGAATTGGCGTAGCGGTAAGCGCCAATACGTGGGCGTCCTTCTTCATCTCCTTCAGTTTCTCTTTGTGCTCAACGCCAAAGCGATGCTCTTCATCAATAATAATGAGACCGAGATTCTTAAAACGAACGTCTTTTGAGAAGAGCCGATGAGTTCCAATCACGATGTCGACCGAGCCCGAGGCCATGCCCGCAAGGGTTACTTTTTGCTCCTGCGCGGACTTGAACCGAGAAATTGAGGCAATACGAAACGGATAATCCTTCATACGAGCTAGAAAAGATTGTTCGTGTTGAAACGCGAGTACCGTGGTGGGCACAAGAATGGCGACCTGGTACCCCTCTGTAATTGCCCGGAACGCGGCCCGAATAGCCACCTCAGTTTTTCCATAACCCACATCACCGCATACGAGCCGATCCATGGCACGGCCCGTTTCGAAGTCTTCTAATACGGCGTCAATCGCCTTCAGTTGGTCAGGGGTCTCATCGAATGGAAATTTCGATTCAAACTCGCGATACAAAGCGTCGGCGGGACCAAATCGAGGTCCAGGAAGCACCTTGCGCTGTGCATAGAGTTGAATTAAATCGATAGCCAGTTTCTTAACAGAGTCCCTTACCTTCTCTTTGGCCTTGGCGAAATTTTGGGAGCCCAGACGATCGAGTGCCGCCTCTGAGGCGACTCCGGCATATTTCTGAACGACATTCAGCCGGTAAACAGGAAGATAGAGTCGGTCTTTGTTGGCGTACTCGACCTGCAGAAAATCACTCGCCGCGCCGTTTGCGTTAAGCCTGACCAAACCAGCGTACCGACCGATGCCGTGGTCAACGTGAACGATGCCGTCTCCCACAGAAAGATCAGAAAGGGCCTGAAGGCCAGACCAGCTCTTGGCGGCAGATGCGGACTCACTCTTCGATTCTCTGCGAACTCTTTTTACATGAGAACTTCCTAACAGCTCCTCCTCGGTGATGATGATCCACCCCTCGCTTGGCCAGCGAAGGCCCTCGGAGAGAACACCCGAAAGCAGCGTAATCTGACCGGGGATGGCAGGAAGGCTGTTCTGGCAGACAAGCCCTCGGTTCTCGAGTAAATAGCGAATTCGTTCCTTTTGCGAAGCGGTATTAGAGAAAATGAGAATTTTGTACTTCTGAGACTGATATCCCTTCAGCTTCTCTTCGGCACCCGCAAATCCGCTCGGGTCTTTGCTCGATCTGAGGTCGTGATTTTGATTCACGGCAATTCGATGGTGAGACTTCGGCGAAGAGCGTTCGTTTGTGATCGCAACATCGGTCAGCGCAAGTCGATCTAAGTAGAGGACGCTTTTTTGGCGCAAGATCTGGTCAGTCTCAATCGGATCGCCAAAGAGCTGATGAAACGGTGGAGCGATAACCTGGGCGGTGTGCGCAGTTTCAGATTGTACCCTCTCGTCTTTTGCGAAGTCATCCCACGCTTGCTGCACGGAGAGTTCGTCGAGCCAAGCCCAAACGGCATTCGAGGGAAGGTAATCCCAAAGTTTTCCGGGGTTCTCGTAAGCGAAGGGAGCCCAAACATCGCTATGATCAGGATAATGTCCGGGCTGCACTCCCGAGAGAATGGGGTCACGCACGCTGCGTGGTACGCCCAGGTTGTCGGCCCGCTCCTTCACCCGCTCTCGGCATCGAGGTGTGGTTTCTGCGTTAATCAGCACTTCTCTTGCGGGACATAAAATGATGGACGACAACTCGTCCGGAAGCGTTCGCTGTGAGGCGGGGTCGAACTCACGGATTCGCTCCACCTCGTCATCGAAAAGCTCAATTCGAAAGGGTTTGGGCGCGTGAGGAGAAAACACATCGAGAATGTCCCCACGAACGGAGAACGTTCCTGGGTCCTCGACCGGATCGACACGCAGGTAGCCACGATCGAGAAGCCTCTCGATTACACCTTCTCGAGTGCCCACGACGTCTCCGCGCGTGAAGGGGAGCGAATATTTCTCAAAGAAGGACTTTGGGAGCGTGCCCTGACTGATTGCAGCTCGCGTCGTAACTAAAATAACGGATGGAGAGCCGACCAGCGCATGAGCAGCGCAAAGAGAGTGAAGCACTCCTAGGCGCGCAAGGCGTGGCCGAATGGCTGGCGCGATAGGACTATACGGAGACTGCTCCCAGGTTGGAAAATGATGAACCTGAACGAGTGCTTCAGCAGTCTGAGTTGCCGAGAGTAAAGTCTCTAGATCTTGAGCGAATACTGCGGCGGTGTCGTCGTCTTTACATAAAACGACGAATGTTCGCTGAGTCTCTGCGCATGCGCGCGCTAATAGAAGAGCATAAGAGGGAGTTGTGCCTCCGTGAACGCGAGTGGCCGGAAATTCAAAATTGAGTGATGACTGGAGCGATTCAAGAACGTCGGCAATGCGTTGTGCGATACTCATGATTGGAACACCATCTCGGTGAGATGCCACAAACCGGGGAGGATTTCCCAGCGAGAAAACCGGCGAGAGGCGATTGGAAATAACGAGCCCGTAAGATGGTCGGTAAGCTCTACAGTGGTGTTGTGTCGGGCTAAGTAAAAGCGCTCGACGATTTCGGCATTGGAGAGAGGCTGATTGACGTGGGTTGAGACGTTCAATTCGAACTGAGGGCGAAGGCGCCCGGACATTCGATCATGAAAAGAAGCCCAGGAGCGAGAATCCAAGAGTGTGGGCAGCGCGCCGCACCAAGAAGAAAAGGAGTCTTCTGTGTTGTCATGTGGGTAGAGAAGCGGCAGCTGACCCAGAAAATTACAAAAGAGAACACAGTGGTTCGGGTACCGACGCAAAAGATTCTCGAATAGGCCGATGTCGAAGTGTCCCTCGAACGGAGAAAAGTAGTCTTCGCCCGTCCAGTCGGGGCGAATTCCGTGGTTTCGAAAGAAAAACCACTTGGCTAGCGGGTCGGGATCGACTGCACTGATCGATTTAAAACGGCGCAGAAATTCGGTGTCTAAGCAGTGCCCTCCGCTTGGACCAATGAGAAGCAACGAAGTCTCCCGAGGATTCCATGCGTTGAGCCATAGGCGCAGGTCGTAGCGAAACTCTTGCCAGAGATTGCTTCGATATTTCAGTGCGCGAAAGTGATAGATCAAACCGCCTGTGGGAGTGATGATCATGGGGTGTTCCAGTCTTAACATCAGCATACCCGCAGTTCATGCCGCAGGAGGATAGAAAAGTTTACCTTACGGTTCCTTGACTCTGTCCGGCGCATTGCGTAGTCTCTTCGCGGGGTTGATCACCTTGGGGGTCTACTTATGCCGAGCGGCTGGGAC
>CANJNU010000015.1 GCA_947475645.1 Bacteriovoracaceae bacterium
TCAAGCCAAGCTGAGTATCGGCATGGGTGTGCACTTTGGAAAAGTAATGATGGGAATGATTGGAGAATCTGAGCGAATGGAAGCGACTGTGATCTCTGACTCAGTCAATCTTACCGCTCGTCTCGAATCCATGACCAAGCAATTGGGCTGCGCTGTTCTAGTGTCTTATGAAGCCTATTGTCACCTAGACGAAGATCTGAAGGCTTATTGCCGACCCGTTGGGAAATTTATCGTGAAAGGGCGACATTCGCCTGTTGAGATCTTTGAGGTCTCTCGAACGAAGAAGCAGCCACTTGATGCAGTGCTGGCAGCATTCACCGCCGGCGATTACCCCACAGCACTGAACATCACTGAAGAAATAGTAAGCCAAGATCTGAATGATGGCCCCGCTCAGTGGTGGCTTGAACGCCTCAATGACGAAGCTCAGAGTCTGATTAAGAAATCTTCTATGGGCGTGGTGAAGTTAGACTCGAAGTGAGTTGAGGTCGTCCCCCACTTTTGGTAGCAACAGTGCGTTAGTGGTGGCGAGTCACGTCGGTAGCCGAAGGTACAAGCTACTTCAAATCTTGCGGAGTCAGGTCAGCCATACACCGAGTATAAATAGGCAAGAGATGGGGGCGCTCGGGAGTTCCGCTATAACGGCTCATCGTTCCAACAAAACCTTTTCCAAAATAGTCTTTCTGGAAAGTGAAAGCCACTTCAGGGTTTTCCGGGCTCAGATCGCGACTCCATACTTCCATTTCAGCAAGCGGAACACTTTCAAAAAAGCCTTCGGCCTCGGCCGCTTTGAACTCATCAATTGAAGGAATATGCCACCGCTGATCATTCGAGTAACCTCGCGTTTCCCAAGTGAGGTCTGAATGGCAAAAGGTCTCTTGAACGACGTTGAGCTGAGCATCGTACTGAATCACCTGGCGATTCGTTCGAAATCCATGCGAAAGCGCACTCCAAAGCTTGAGCGAAGGAGAAAGCCAGATCTCTTCGCCAGATTCTGTCTTAACCACGAGCTTCCAGCCCTTTTTCTCAGCCGAGTTTCCGTAACGAGATGCGCATTCGAGGATTCGTTCCACATATTTCAACTTCGGATGCATACCACACGCCCCATTCACCATAGGCATGTTCGCCATGGCGAGCGGGGCAAGTGCGGGCAAAAATGAGGCGAGAAGAGAGCTAAACCAGAGTTTGCGCATAGAAACCCATCATTCATCAGCACCTAAATGAAGTCAACAGAGCGTGCAGACGGGACGAGTCATCTATGCGGTTGGCAAACTTTTTGAAAAGTTGCCAATTCGTATGCAACCGATTCAACATGACGCGATAATCGATCCATCCATTTCAAAGCGCTTGAGCGAACGACGCGAAAAGATCAGCTTTGTCATGATGGAATGAGCTATGCCCGCCAGGGTGTTGCCTGGTGGGAGCTCAAAACTCAGCCAACCCCACTCATTGACGACTCACCTGATCTAAACGTTCGGCACAAGCATCATCGTGAGTATTTGGATTAGGAGAATGAAGTGGCCAACCGCCTTGAGATGCTTCTCGAGTTCGGTAGATGCCAAACTGGCATCGAAGACTGAATCAGGTTGGTACGAACCCAACCCGGATGAACGCTCGCAAAAGTCACTCCGTGGGCCGCTTCTCTGCGCGCCAACTGCTTTGCATGCAAAAGGTTAGCAAGTTTTGATTGAGCATAAGCTTCCCATCCGTCGTACTTCTTTCGCTCAAAATTTAAGTCCTCGAAATCAATCTTGCCCACTCGTCCCATTGCCTTGTCATGGAAGCAGCTCGACAAATTGATCACACGAGCATGAGGCGTCTTTCTGAGAATGGGTAGCAGAAGTTCTGTCAGTAAATAGTGCCCCAAATGATTGGTTCCGAATTGCCTTTCAAGAAACTTTTGAGCCTAGCTTCTCACTGAAGCTAGGCTAGCCAGGTCGAGATCTAGAACTTCGATAGATCCCCGAATTCCAACTGAAATGATCTGAGACTTCACCTTCTCGCCCTCTTGAGGTCGACGGCAAGCCAACACCACGTGAGCCCCTTGTTTTGCGAGCTGCCCAACGGTAACAAGACCCACTCCCGAGTTACCTCCCGTTACAATGTAAGTCCTACCGGACAAATCAATCGCAAGCAGTTCCTTCGGGCACATCAGTGTTTTAGGCATGAGAAGTTCCTTTTTAATGAGATGAACAGACCAGAGGTCTCTCGCTAAGAGGAGTTGCCAATCCTAACAAGCAGCGACTCACGAAATGACGCCACTAGACTCACTGTCGCATTGCGATCGCCAGCAGCATACACTGCTGCGTTCATCGCCTTAAAAAGGCTCTTTAAGATCAATTTTCGGCTGAGATCTCTCTTTAAATTCCTGAGTTTTATGCAGAAGGATTGCATGCGCCGCAGCTGTAACAAGAGCCGCTGAAACGCCATGCCCTGTCGCATTACCTACCACGACCAAGAGTTCATCACCCACCTGTGCGTAATGCCACCCATCGCCGGCACATTCAGATGCTGGAATATATTGACCATAAAGCGAGAGCTGACCGAGTTGAAGTTTCGCCTGAGTAAAAAACATCGCCTGAACTTCTTGGGCCGTCTCGGCAGTTTGAATCATCAGTTCGTCAATTTTCCCTGCCATGCTGTTGAAAGATCGAGCTAATCCGCCTACTTCGTCAACGACGCGCCAAACGACTGAATAGTCTTCTCTCAGTTACTGCGCTCAAAGTGCCGTTTCCCATCTAGAAAAAGATGTGCCGCCGTCGATTCCACTTTTTCTTCTTCACGTTTAACGATCGAAGAACTCTTTTCGGGAATGTATTCATCCTTGTAATGGTTCCACTCCCGGATCTGATTCACACGAGTTGGCGTTCCATAATTCAAGATCGAAACATCAACCAAGCGCTCACCCGCTGGCTCGTCCTTGAACCCCAGGGACAAGGCCGCCGATATGAACGCGAGCGCAATGTTCCGATACGAAGTCATTTCAGTAATTTAGCAAACCTATCAAGCCGATCCATGCTCATTTTTTGACGCAGCATTGCTACCAAAAGGTGTAAGGTACCTTAGTCAACGATGCGGCAAAGATCCTTCATGCAATGAGCGGGGCGAAGCTTGGGGGCGCAATGCTCGACCATCAACGAAGTCTTATGCAGCTCTTCTGCGCGCTGATTAAATCGCGCTACCAGACCTAAGAGCTGCTTTTCGTCAGCATCCAAAGTGGAGTAGATGAAATAACCATCGTACCCGCCACAGAGCTGAGCGCCTAGGCCCACCACTTTACATTGCTTCGAATGCACACACTTGCCGTTTCCGCGTACGCGCTTGATCTGATCGGCAGCTTTCTTCATTTCGACATCTAAATCCGATGCGACGGCAAGCTGGCCAAAGCTGACTAAGGCAAAACCCAAAAGATGAAGGAATCTAAAGCGGGATTTCATACTCCGATAGATTATCAAATCTCAGTACCCATTGACGAGTCGACGTTGATTATTCGATGATAAAAGAATCGTATGGCGAACCTTAAAGCAGCTCACTTCAAACTCTTCATCACACTTCTGCCTTTGATCGCCATTTCTTTGGCAGACTGTTCGTTTCGTGAAGTCAAAGTCGATACAGGATTCTCAACAACGGTCAGTCAAATTTTGGTCGATAAGTGCATTCAGTGTCACTCCAGCCAAAACGCATCGGCTGGACTTTATTACATCTTAGATTCAAACGCTTTGATCAGTAACGGATACATCAATCCCGGCAACGCCAGTGGTTCCCTGCTTTACCAAAAACTTTTGGCCAACCCTCCCTATGGGGCACGAATGCCAAAAAGTGGATCCTACCTGACGGATCAAGAGCTACTTGAGGTGAAGAATTGGATTAACTCGCAGACTTCGACCGTAAGTGCCGGCTCGGATACAGAAGTCGCAGAGACCTATCGAACGGTCTCTTTCAGCACTGACATTGCCCCCATCTTAACTACCCCACTGAGCGACGGAACACAGACCAACGCAAAAAGTTGTATTCAATGTCACAACTCGACTGATCAAGCAGGCGATTATGTGATGAGCCTCAACGGCACTTCGGTGGACTACACTTCTGTACTCAATACCGGCAATCGCCAAGTCATTGCAGGTAACTACGTCACCTCGTGGCTTTGCCAAAAAGTAAAAGCGAATCGGACTTCTCAAATCTCTGGCCTGAGAATGCCGCATAATTCTGTGGCTTCGGTCAATCCTGTAAAACTCACAAGCGATCAAGTGAATCAAGTTTGCCACTGGATCAAGCAAGGCGCGCTAAACAATTAAGAATGAGAGAATCTATGAGCCTGACCTTCATCCGCCGAGCCCTTCCAATCGTCGCAGCATTCCTGGTGACAGGTACTGCAATTGCAGCAGAAACGGTCGAAATCAAAGACTGCAAAGTCACCTTTTCAACTTTGGGGAGACCAGTTTTGGTAAAAATTGAGGGAAAGTCAGAGATTCCCTGCAAAGGATCACTCGAAATAAGTGATGACGGAAAAGTGAGTGGTAAGCTTTCGATGGAATTAACCAAAATCGACACCGGAATTGGACTCAGAAATAAGCATTTGCGCGAAAACTATCTCCAAACCGATCAATTTCCGGTGGCCGAATTGAATCAGATCTCGCCCGAGAATTTAAAGACCCAGCTCGACCAGGGATCGAATGAGCGACAAAAGTTTGCAGCCAAGCTGAAGCTTCACGGAGTCGAGGCCCCGATTACGGCCGGAACCTATACGATTCAGAGGGGCTCCAAGGGGCGCACACTTTCTGCCTCGTTTCGTGTCGACCTTCCTGACCACGGCGTACAAAGGCCCTCATTTATGGGAGTCGAAGTGGTGGATGCGGTTGAAATCGATGTGAAGTTTAAATTCTGAGGGCCAGATCATCATGAAATACCACTTCAAATGGATCGCACCCTTGCTCTCGATGATTGGCTTAGGATCAACAGCGAGTTATGCGTTTCCTACGTTGGTCAACCACGGTTACACCACTTGCATTACTTGCCACGCTTCACCCAGCGGTGGCGGCCTACTGAACTCTTATGGAAAGTTTGTTGCCAACGAGCTTTTCTCGATCTGGGACGATTCGACGACTGCACTTCCCTGGATCAGCAAGCCCGAGACAGTAAAAAGCCTGAACGCCATGTTTCAGGGGCGCGTCGCACAAACTTACTTCGAAACCCCCTACATTAAACGAGGGGATTTCCAAAAGATGCAAGCCGACCTCGAAGTGAGCTACAATCGAGACTCTACTTTTGGTGTGATTGCACTGGGCCCCAGGCTTTCCTCGGCCACCTCGAGCCAAAATCAAACCGATATCTTTGCTCGAAGATTCTACCTCGGGCATTCGGCTTTGAATCACGCTGTGAGAATTGGGAAATTCTTTCCTGAGTTTGGAATTAATTTCCCAAACCATAATGTTCCCACCCGTAAAGGCCTTTACTTTAACCACAACGAAGAGCCTTACATCGCGCAAGCCACCCTCTACTCGACCACGTTTGACTATACGCTTGCAGTTCTAAGGGGTGCAGCCAACACTGAGCTGGACGGCAGAAACGCTTTGAGTGCCAACATCATTTATAAAGAAGGCACCACTCGAACAGGTGTTTCCATCCTTAAGCCGCAAGGCGTGGGCTACGGTGCAAGCGTACACACACAAATTGGATTTTTACAGCACGGCTACGTGATCTCGGAGCTGGGCCAGAAGGTGAAGCAAGAGTCCAACTCAACTTCTACTTCTCGTGTATCCTTCTCAGAACTGGGTTGGGAGCTGACCAAAGGTCTCTACACATACACAGGCCTTCAAACCACAAACAACCTCACCACCCAGGCAAGTACTACGCTTCTGCCCCTCGGATTCAAGATCTACCCGCTGTCCCATTTCGAGTTGATCGTAGAAGCAGCACGAACCACTTTTAACAGCGGGGGCATCAGCCTAGGCACAGGCTCTTCTGGGTATGTGATGCTGAACACCTACTTCTAGGCTGCAACAGCGCCCTGGGAAGGAACACGCACAATAAATTCGACGCCTTGTCCGGGGAAGTTTTTAACTTCGACTGATCCCCCCAGCTTCTCCGCAATCGACTTCACTGCGCTCAGACCGACTCCACGCCCTGAAACCTCGGTCACTTCTTCTTTGGTCGAAAAGCCTGGATGAAAGATCAATGCAAGTTGGCTCGCTTCGGAGATGCGGCTCGCCTGATCTTTCTCAACCAACCCCGCTTCGACAGCTAGCTCGATTACTCGCGCGACCACCACACCCTTCCCGTCGTCGCGAAGCCTAAACTCCTGGATGCCGGAGGTTTCTGAACACGAAAGCAGAATGTATCCCAGGCGTGACTTTCCAGCCAAGGTTCGTTGGTCGGGAAGCTCAATTCCGTGATCAATCGAATTACGAATCAGATGCCCCAAAATATCGACCACTTGCCTCAGTCGTCCTGGCAGAAGAGTCATGCTTCCACCCTCGATTTGAAGCTCGATTTCTTTTCCAAACTGCTTGGCGAAGCGCTGAACCACCGCATTCAATCGATCAAAAGCATCTTGAACAGGAACCTCGTTCAACCGCTGGAAAGCCTGTGCGATGACCTGTACGCTCTCCGATGCGGAGAGCGCCTTCTGAGTGGATACACGCTCGATCAACTCAGAGAGCTGATCTAAGTTTCGCTGAGGGATCATCTGAATGAGATGCCCCTGGCTATCCGATAAATCGATCCAATCGGATTCGATACCAAAAAAGCCATAAGCTTTGGTTGCGTATTCTGAAATCAAAGCCTTAGCTTGCTGATGGGATTGAAACATCACTTCAAGCTCAAAGGCTGGCGAGACCTGGGATTCAATGTCGTGCAAACGACTGGAAAGGGAAATGAGCTGGTACATCCCTGCATTGCCCTTCAGTGTATGAAGCGTAATCAATAAAGCCGACTTAGCTTTGGCTAAACCCCCTTGGGCGAGCTGGTCTAAGTTCAAGTCTGAGCAGCGCCCATAGGCATCCTCGAGGTACTCGGCCACCCCCACTCTTCCGGCTGATGCGAGCTCTTGAATCACTTCGATATCTTGCTTTTTCTTCTGCAAATCTAAACGAAGCGCTTCAAGTTCGGTGACGTCTTCTGCCACCACCAAAACACTTTCCAAACAGTGTTGAGCATTCCAAAGCGGTGTATATGAAAACTTCAACACTTGAGCCTGCTCACCTACCCGATCAATCGTTCGTGGAAGGTAGTCTGAGGAGACTTGCCATTGAATTTCCTCTTCTCCCAAGGCCGAAAAAAAGGCACTTCGAACAGTTTCGACTTCAGATGCATTCGTCGAAGACTTCTCAAACATCAGCTGGATCAAGTCCAGGCCAACAATTTCCTTTTTAAAAACCTGCGCCGAGTAGCTCGAAGCCGGCGAAGTGACCTTCAGATCCTTGTCGACTGCAAAAACCGACTGCCTCATATTGTTCATCATGTTGGAGATGGGAAGAAGTCGAACACTGAGGAAGCGATTGAGCGATCGAATGAGGCGCAGCGAGACCCCCAAAGCTCCTAAGGTCAACACAAGGCCGATGACCATAGTGAGCCGAAGGAGAGACTCGGACAAGGTGAGCTGTCGATCCAAGCTCTTCATCACCACGTCTTCCACCTGATCCAGATCTGCCTTGAAAACCTTCAAGTCTGAGTCCACTTTAGCAAAGAAAGGCTCTGCAACCTTGACCTTGCCTTCCATCAACGCGAACGTCATTTGCCGACTATTCTCATTGAGGCGATCGAACGTGACCTCGATCGCTTTGAGCTTATCTTGGATAAAATCACGATCTTGAATACTTTGACTCGTACTGACTTCGTTTCTTAAAACTTGCTTGGCCTGATTAAAGTCTTTAATCAGCTGATCGTATCGCAACAAGTGCGACATCAAAATATCCTGATTTTGGTTCGTTCCAAGTGCGTAGTAGATGGCAGTAATATCAAGAGCACGCTGCTTCAATGATTCGACTGCCCGATATCTCCCCAAGTGCTGAGCTGAGAACTCGCTATAGGTTTTCGAGCCCTTCCAAGTCGTCGCGACGGTAAAAATACCCACCGTAAAGAGAATCCCAAAGATCATGAAGAAGATTCGCCGGGTTTCGGACTCGATCGTGGGGTTGGGATTTCTTCTAAAGAGCGTCACTGTGGATCAATCCCATTTAGCCTTTCACCACGAGCTCAACAGCTTTCTTCAATCGATCGGCCACAATCGGCTTGAGTAACCAGACTTTTACGCCCGCTTTTTTGGCATCTTCCTTCAAGCTTGCGTTCACTTCGGTGGTCAGCATGATCAATGCCATTTGAGCCCATTTTTTCTCTTTCGCAACGGCCGACACAAATTCAATTCCGTTCATCTTGGGCATATTGACATCGACGAAGGCCAAATCAGGAACTGCACCTTTCGCCAGTAAATCCAGGGCCTCGAATCCATCTTCGGCCTCGATACACTCAAAGCCCATAGGCACCAAGACTTGCTTTACTGCCGCACGAACGATGGGCGAATCATCCACTAATAGAGCGCGTTTCATAAATACCCCCAGAAGAAAATTAGAGAACTTCGAGTGCGTCGGCTTCGGTAGCGCTCTGCACAGCAAATCCAAAATCACGCGAAAACTTCGCTCCGTTTAAGAAAGGAACGAGGAAATGCACCGACAAACTCATCACCCCTGACGAATCATTGAAAACTACCGAAGGCATATAAAAAGCACTTCGGCGTTTGTAATAGGCCAACCCATCTTTACCGACCATCACGGGTAGCCCTATACGAGCTTCGATATTCAGCTTTTTTAAATTGTAATTAATCAGGCCCAGCATTTGATTGCCGATCTCGGCAAAATATCGAGTCACGCCCTCATCGTCCTGCTCACGCAAAGTGCCACTCTTCCGACGAAGAGATTCGTAGTTGGATCTGAGAGTGATTCCGCCCGAGAATCCCGGTGCATTCGTTTCACAGTAAACCAAGAAATCGTGATTTTTCTTATCCGTGGGCTGCGATGGATCTTGCTCAGACCAGTCGAGCTTCAAGTCGGGAAGCATTCCGCTCAGAATATTTTGAAGCGAGAAGAGCGCGAGCTCCTTAAACTTATCGGGGAAAATTTCTTTGAGGTACTGAGGAAGATATTCGCTTCCATCCGTAAAATCATCCGAAGAAAACCTGATCTCGATCCAGTTCTCTTTTGAAAAATCGATCAGTCCCTGAAAACTTTGTCGATCGACCGCGTCTTGGGTCTTCAGAAAAATACCAATACAGTGCTTCATCACGCCCAGCTTACTCAAAGCATCAGCTGCACTTTCGCAAACGAGGAGCGAGAAACCTAACCCCTTGGCCAAGACCTCCATCTTCTGAACTTGCGCGAGGGGAAGACCGTAAACGATTAAGTAACTTTTCTTATCAAACACTAGCTGTGTGCTCA
>CANJNU010000016.1 GCA_947475645.1 Bacteriovoracaceae bacterium
AACACGGTTCCATTGCTTCTTTTTCCAGGTCCGCAGGCATTGAACGTTAATCAGGCCTCGACTCAGGCCTGGCGAGTGCTTGTTCCGAATTCACAACGGCCCCTCTTTTTTGTTATCGATGGAACGTGGACTCAGGCGCACGCGATGCTACGAAAAAGCAGGGTTCTGCGCTCTTTGCCGCGGGTGAGTTTTGAGACATCGCAACCCTCTGAATATGGTTTTAAGACCCAACCCCATCCCGCCTGTTTGTCGAGCGTCGAGGGAGTGCATCGCGTGATTGAAGTTCTTGCCTTACGAGACTGGGGTACTCTGCCTGCTTTGCGCGAACATGATCGGATGATCGAAATATTTAAAAGGATGATTGAATTTCAGCTTAGACAGGAGAAAAATCCCCGATACGATCATCGTGTGGTGCGAGCCTTAAGAGGGGCGAATTAAAAGATCTCAGTTAGTTTACGCGACCGATGCGCATTTTTTTTGTAAGATAAACTACAGACAAGGGAGAGAAAATGTCACTGATTATGAATAAGCTAATTTTAAGAAGTCTTTCGGTTGGGATTGTTACGGTTGTTCTGGTTGGTCAGTTCGCCGGTGCGGCTTCGCTAGGGGATTATAAGAAGAATAAGATGGGTAAGAAAGAGGCCCCGATTACCAACGAGAATTGCCCTGAAGCTTATACGAAGGACTGTCAGGCCAAGTGTGCTTCTGGCGATACGAAGTGTGCTGATGCGTGTGTGAGTGGGGCCCCTCAGTTTTGTGAGGATCGCAGTAGTCGCCGCTTTGAGAAGCAGCTCAAGATTGCAGCCGAGGGCGCGAGTTTGGCAGCGGGCGCCGTGGCAATGATTTTTGACGACAAGATGAACGAAGTGTCGGCCAATGGAACGATTCCGATTAGTCCTTACGCAATTTTCTGGGATCGCGGCTCGTTAGTTTTTAGAAGCGGAATGGGAATGATGAAGGGATTAGATGGAACCTATATCGCAAATTCTCAATTCAGTTTTAGAAAGGGGGCTTTGGGTTTTGGAAGTAGCGTTGACTCGATGTGGGATGGCAAGGAGACAATGGCGGAGGCTGATTTTGGTCCGACATTTTCGTTAGGTTCGGCAAATATGCTAGTGACGTTTCAACCTTCTCTTTGTGTGAGTGCGGGAAATGGGCATAGGCCGGTTTATGGATTCGGACTGCGTTCAACGAATTACTTATTCTTAGATCGCGGCTATTTCATTTTTGATCCGTTGCTGAGTTATGTGAACCGCACTTCGTCTTATGACCTCAAGCTTGCGTATGGCTATCGTTTTGCTCCTGCTTTTTTCGGGGAACTGGGATATTTCTATAAGAACGCGATTGATCTGAACGACCTGAATATTACAGACTCTGGGCTTCAAGGAGCCTTTTTACGCTTTGGATTGCGGATAAACTAAGGGGGCCACTCACGTTGGCTCGATTTTAAAAAATGGCTGCCCAAGCTGGACACATTCTTGGGAGGGCTCAGACATGACCGATACTCCCAAAAGACCCCGAGCCACTCGACAAGAGGTCGAGGCAACCTCTCGGCAGATCCTTCTCTATTGGTCGCAGGGCCTACCAGATTATGAAATCAAGGACAAGCTAGGGATCAGCGACAACCGTTGGAAGTCGTGCGTGGGTTATATCGCCAAAACAGGGGAGACGGATTTCACTGATTTCTTGACTTGTACTCCTGTTGGGTTTACAAATAGGAATGATCTTCAAGGTCATCATAAGTAAGCAAGCGGGGAAAGAACTCGAAAGGTTACAGCGATACGTCGCCGACCTATGCTTTGCTTGGATCTTGGACGTGGAGCGGCGGGGTTTAGATGAAGTTAAGAAAGTGCCCAGTTTTCATGACGAGCCTTGCAAGGGCAAGCTCAAAGGACTCCGCTCGATCCGACTGACGCGAGGTTATCGCGCCTACTATCGCATTGAGAAGGATCAGGTCGAATTTGTGTTCGTCGAAAGGGTGGACAAGCATGAGTATTAAAAAGAAACCAAAAAGCGATGCAGTAAAGACCTTGGAGCGTATCACGGGGGGGGCACTCACTTTGGCTCGTCTCATTCAATCCATTCGACTCGGTGAAGAAGTGACCCTGGCAGAGTTTGCCAAGAAGCTCGGCGTTTCAAGACAGCATCTTTGCGATATTGAGAAGGGCCGGAAAGTGGTCAGCCCTGCACGTGCAGCGCGGTTTGCTTTTGTGCTCGGCTACTCCAAAGAACAGTTCGTAGCCCTGGCGCTTCAGGCTCTCGTCGATGAGGCCGATCTTGACCTCAAAGTGGAAGTGAAGGCGGCCTAGGGCAATACCCTAGGATACGAATTTCTCTAAGGACTGCAGATATTCAACGCACTCTTTTCTGCGCTGTTGAGAATTCTCCCACTGAGAGGGTGCGATCATTACGGTACGGCAGAGCAGAAGTTTCAAATCACTTTTCGTCAATGGCACTTTTCCATCAGGGATGGAGTCCATGAGCACTTGGAGTGATTCATTCTCCAGGTGCTCACTGCCACCTTCGAGTCTCAAATACATATTCGTAGCCCGGATCAAATCACAGGCATAGTCGCCCTGCTGAGCGAGGTCGAGATCAAGAATAGCTAGGCTACCCTTCTCGTCAAAACAAAAATTATACTGATGAACGTCCCAATGAATGTTGCCTTTCGCTAGACCAAGCTGCGCGAAGCGATTGGCCATAAATTCTTCAAATTGCGTAACGAAAGGAAGTCCCTCGCCGTACTCACGCTTGAGGAGAAGGGGGCCTCGGTTCAGCCAGGATTCATAGGTGCGATACCCTTGCGCCGGAAGATCGAACTCCGAAATGTCACGGTGAAAGCTTTGAAGAATTTCCAGTAGTCTCGGATGCGACATTTCGCTGGTTTCAAAATGCCGGATGGACTCGCGCTTGAATAGGAGAAATAATTTGCCGTCGCTTTTAAAGATATACCTTCCAGAATCATAGGCGATTGGAAGAATCAAACGGTACCCTTGAGGAGCGAGTGTAGAAAATTGCTCATAGATTCGGTCCATCCCATCTCGCAATGAATGAGATTGCAGCTCCTTCAGAAAATACTCCCCCTGTTTTTGAGTGGAAATAAAGAAGCTTAAAATTGGATCACCCGATTCCCGTTGGAAGGGTTCGGCCTTCGTGATTTTAAGGTTAAAGAGTGTGCGAACGTCAGAAAATACGGGATGTTCCATGAAGAAAGTCTAATTCAACTTTCGTCAGAGTAAAGAGGCCAAGCTTGCGCCGAGGATCCGCTCAGACAGAAATGATGGCTGGCCAATCTGGACACATTCCGAACCTGGTGTCGTGAGTCATTGGCGGCATAACTGGGGGGCTCAGACATGACCGATACTCCCAAAAGACCGCGAGCGACTCGACAAGAGATCGAGGCGACCTCGCGCCAGATACTTCTCTATTGGTCGCAGGGCCTACCAGATCATGAAATCAAGGACAGCTTGGGAATCAGTGACAGTCGTTGGAAATCGTGCGTGGGTTATATCGCCAAAACGGGGGGGATAAGCAACGACCCCGGTCAGTTATTCATCAAGCTGGTCGTCAGGTCGGAAGCCATTCGCCGACATGCGCTTGGTTGCTATGAACGGTTTCACGAATCCCCCGCCACTGCCGCTATTGCGATTGGCTGCTTACGAACCGCGCTCGAATGTGACCGCGCTATTGTTGAGATGGCGGAGAAGCTCGGAGTCTTTGACGGCGCATCATCTGATAGCAGGGGTTCTGGTTTTAAGTTTATCTTTCCTAAAGTCCGAAGGAAAGATTGAGGCCGGGGCGAAAACTCAGTGATACAGCAAAACACCATTCCGGCTTTCAAGGCTGTGTTCTTTTATTCACTTCCCGCCTTTGGGGACAGGACGAGAACGCGCTTCTTTGAGTGCCAATTCCAATTCAAGCACCTTCTTCTTATTGCCTTGCTCAAACTCTTCATGTTTTCGGATGTCGCCTTTCAACTCTGCTACCGTCTCCTCAAGATCGCGCTTTTCCAAATACAAGTTCGCCCGTTGTGAGGCCCAAACGAGAACGATGGTCAGCACTATCACAGCGACCTGACACCAGAAATTCCACTGGATTGCCTTCACCTGCGTCAGGTGAGAAATCAATTCCACTTGCTTCGTCTTTTGCTGACCGATCTGTTCAGCCCACTTGTTAACTGACTGAATGGTTGTCGAGGCGACGTTCATCAGCTCTTCAAGCCGAGTTTGAAATGGCATCAGAATCAAAGATAGTTCGGTTGGCGCACCTAGCAAAACTTCGCCCGTATTCAAATTCTTCACGTTGAGGAATGCTCGCAGCGAATAGAGAAAGAGCTTATCTTTGCAGCCTACGATTGACTGGCAAAGATTCGTAGCATCGTTCAAAAAGTTCGTCGCCCCTTCGATCGTTCCAGTGGCTTTCTCCAACGGATGTTTTGCCAGAAGCTCAGTGATTGGCTTGATAAACTCTTCTTCACACTGATTAGAAATGATCGAAAGATAGTGTGCACCGACTTTCGGCTCCGGCGCACCCAACTTGAATACTCGTGGATCAACCAACGTTCGCAGTGGGGCATCAATATGCGTGGCCACAGTGGTATCAGCACACAGTTTTTTGAACTCACCGAATATCTGAGCAACGTATTTCAATCGGTCGATAACGCTAGGAATAAGTATTTCGCGCTCAAAGTAGGTTATCTTTGGCTTGAAGGATTCGATCAGTTCTGAAACGTGCTTTAGGTCTTCTTTCCTCAACATAATACTCACGAAACCAATATGACTGCTTCTGTTAATTACAAATTCAGATCGGGGTCTTTCATTTTCAAGTAATCTGCCTTCACCGGATATACCTTTGTTTTTGATGAATCAACCGAAGCTTTCTTGGGGGCGAGCCGCAAGTTACGAGAGCTGATTTTCTCTCCGAAAAATTGCCGTCTTATTTCAATACCAAGCAATTCTCCAATTGCCGATGGTACGGCATTTCCGATTTGCTTCTGAACCTCTGAGGTTCCACCCAGAACTTCAACATCGTCCGGAAATGTTTGAAGACGGGCCATTTCTCTCATCGAAAGTCTGCGGTTATTCCAGTGAAAAGGCCCAATCGCTGATCCGGGTTGCGCTTGAATCGTCCAGCTTGGACGATCTTTGCTTAACTTCAAAAGAAAGCTCCAATATCGAGAACGCCATTTAAAAATGGGAACACCATCTCCTCTTTCAGAATGATAGAGATAGTTCTGCCCCTCAGGTATCGACGGTAGTAACTCTCCCCATTTGCCGCCCACTTTCGACGGAACAGGCTTTTCGCCTTCGTCGTGTAAATCGTGAAGACCATCCCATGCAGTTCGATACGGTTCTTTGCCTACTCGAAATAAGCTGCCTTGAGTCTCTTCGTCGTCAGGGTCAAAAAATCTAGCTTCCGGAAACTCAAATGTGTGACCATCTTTTGAGCCGACGATAAACACACGCTCCCGAATCTGAGGCACTCCGAATTGTGCCGTGTTTAATACTTTCCAATTAAAGTTGTACTTTGTCTTATTGGCCCTATTTATTTCTTGAAGACGCTCTTGAAGATATACAAGGCCCTCGTCCTTGCCTTTGTAGGCCAAGCCAAAAACGTTTTCGAGAATGAACGCACGAGGAAGAGTTTCCTCAAGTACGCGCATATACTCTTTCAAAGTATTGGCCCTAGGGTCTTTTAAACGATCAACATCACCCTTTACCCAGTAGCCACTCTTGGAAAATGGCTGGCAGGGCGGCCCACCAATCAAAATATCGGCTTCGCCTTTTCTCAAATTGCCTGTCTCAAGTAGCTGTTTTGTCGAAAAGCTCTCGATCTTGCCTTCAAGAACTTCCCATTCTGGTCGGTTGTGCTGCAAGGTCTTGCAACACCACTTGTCCATCTCAACGGCGACTCTCGTCTCAAATAGGGCCGCCTCAATGCCATAATCGAGGCCCCCTGCACCAGTGTAGAGACTGATTGCCGAATATTTTGCTCTGCGTGTTCGAGTTGTCTTTTCAGTTTTGCTTTGTGCCATGTCCATAGACAATAAGAGCCAGTTCGGTGTATTGTCAATACACGAATTGGGAGTTATCAATGCTTCGCTTTGATTTGAAAACAATGCTTACAGATTACGAGTCTCGAACCGGTTTACGCCTAAGTTATGACGAGTTGAGTCATATGACGTCTGTTTCGGTAGATACCCTGAAGTCACTGGCAACGCGGGAAGGATATAACGCAACGCTGATGATCATAGAAAAAATCTGTTTAGCTCTCGGAGCTAATCCTATTCAATATTTGCTGTGGAGTGCCGATCAAGTAAGAGATGGCACCCATATCGACCGATGACCCACTATTTCTACTTACAGGTCTAAGCACCAACGACCTTGCCGATACTCTTGCATCCAATCCGAGAGCCTACATGGCACTCAAGGGGGCGGTTGCTGAACGGCATCTTTGGCTTTATCTCGGTAACCTGGCGAAGAAAGGCAAACTGGTTCAACTCCGATCTGGTGGCGGTGATTTTGAAAAAGATTTCTATGTTCAAACTCCAGACTCAACCCATGAGTTTGTTATCGAGTGCAAAAATGTTGAAGTCATCAAAAATACCTCTGCAAAGACACTTCGTGCATATCTTCAATTTCTGATTTCATCCGAGACAATTGAAGAGAAGACCTTGGCAGGGTGTCTTTCGGGAGACATCCAGAAGTTGTCGCAGATTCCGGACAAACAGCTCAAGAGCTTGTTGAGTTGTATTCCCCAAAAGCTGAGAGAATCTGGATTGCCTCGCTATCAGTTCAGCGCAGCTTCAAGTGGCGTCCAAAATCTGAAACTCAACAATGATGCCTCTGCATACCTGCACAAGTTCGATGAGACTCCCCTGACCATTGACTTCCAGCGAACACGCAACGCTCGTGATGACACCAAAGGCGACGGAAAGATGAATCGCTATTACAAGCATGGTGAGCTTGACATAGTGGCAGCTTGCCTATTTTCGAGAACATTGAAATGGGAGTTCATCTTTTGCCAAGCCAAGCACTTGCCGAAGCATCCGAAGTTCGAGGGCCGGTATTCTAACAGGCTCACAATAAATCCTCAGCACTGGTCGGCAGATATTTTTGAGTGTATCGGTAAATAGCGTCCTCTGGTGCCTCGTGGGTATACCACAAGCGGCCAAAGATTCGCCCAACCGGCAGCGACTGGAAGCCAACTTTGAAACAACAGGCCAACTGTGTCGATTATGCGTGGCATTATGATGATCTTCCTGCTCTCGCAAAGCGTAACTGTCTCACTTCAGCTTCATCAGCGTCACGCCAATTTCATTTCTCAGATATTGCATTTTGCAGCGTAAGTAGACGGTAAAAAATTCACGAACGTATTCAATCGCCGGTTTTCCCCGCATATCGCCAACGCCCCGCAAGGCATACCTTGTGCAAGGTTGAGCGCCTCAATGATTTCCAACCCGTCACGACTTTTTATTCCGTCAGCAAACCCCGCTGATCCAGCATTTCAGTGGCGGCTCGACTTAATGTGGCAGGAGCCATCCGAACTATCGGGTCTGGATCATCGAAGGATTTATCTCGACGCAGCAAATGAGGCCAAATCAGGCCCCCTCTCTCAAGCGACAATCGAGACAATCCTCGCCCTCGCCAACGATGACGCTTTTCGCATCACAGAGATCGACATCGCCATCCTAACAGTAACGGGATGGCTCCATAATCCAGAAGAAATCAGACCAAAAACCAGAAGCCTCCTCATTCATCGTGCCCGCGAATCTCTCTGTGAATCCGGTCCGGTCGAAGAAGCCGATATTCGCCACTTGTTCAAGCTGGAAGCGGCGATGTTGCTGGAAGATGAGATTCCACGAATCCGAGCAAAGCTCGCTGTTAAGGAACTTGCTGCCTCCCTGCTTCCCGATCAGCTCATACCTCACTTGATCGAGATCTCCTCGCGCTACCTCGACTGTGGGCGGGTACAATCGTGGATTGAGCAAACCAGAACGATCGCACGATACTCAAAGAACAAAACAAAGAGGGACGCAGAGCTGGCACTCAGCCAACTCACAAGGGCCATTCAAGGCGATGGCCGTTCGCGCAAGATACGAAAGTATGCGTATTGGAAAACGGTTCGCCAGTATAACGACCTTTCCAGGGAAATTGCAGGACTTCGCGCTGAACACTTCCATAAAAGGATCAGCTCCGCCGTTTTGAATGACTTCTGCGAACGGTGGGGCATCCCCAAGATGCTCCAAGGCCTCATCCTCTCCTGCTACACGGCAAACAAACCCAAGGAGGCAACTCTCACTCTCCTCATCGACAAGAAAATGATCGAAAGCGGAAGAGCCTTCAAAGATCTACAAATGGCTGTTTCACGCATGGAAAAGCGCCGCGCTTGCGACTTTAGGATCAAAAGCAAATTCGTCGAAGAATTTCTCGACGTACCCACGCGTCATCCAGAAATGATTGATTATGGACAACACTGTCAAATGCTTGAGTCAGTCCATTTAAAGCAAACGGAATAGGTCCATTTTGATTGATCATTCTACGCGGGCATTTGGTGACCCAACTTTCGTGATTGGGTCGGATTCTTTGCCATTTTACCCATGTTCCTATCGTAAGCATGAAGCTTGCGGTAGTTTGCAGAAGTTGCAACGGAGACGATGAAAGGGAGTGCGGTTGCCGCAGATCCCTGAGCCGTTTCTTTGAACTTCTCAGTATTGCGGAGCAGAGACGTGTATCAACCCTCAAAGTCACGTCAACCGATGAGAACAAAACCGAAGGAAGCGGCTGCGTCGATAAGCTTACTTTTCGACTGGAATCCCCCCTTTCCGTTTCAGAGCTAAAGCAGAGATCAGAAGCGGTGGGGTTGTCTCAGAAAATCGTCAAGCTCCGCGACCGACGCTCGTACTTGCTCATTGGAGATAAGAACGGAGGCTGGTACTTCCAACTTCCCCACCATGAAGCCCCCCCGTTTACGACGACTATGATTACTCGGCCATCGGCCTTCAAGAGCTTTGAGACTTATCGTCAGTGCCTCCTTCAAATTCTCACACTACAAGAACTCGACGCTCTCCGAATCACACGGCTGGATCTTGCCGTCGATTACTCAGAGTCCTTTGAATCCATTCTCCAATCCGTCGATGTGACTCACAAACAGCTTCGAGTGAAATTCACAGACAAGGGCAACAAAAGAACCGGCATGATGATCGGCCAGGGTAATGAAAAATTAGTGATCTACGACAAGGGCCACGAACAGAAAAGCAACACCGTGCGAACTCGATTGGAACTCCAACTCACTGGCGCAAAACTTCCCGCTCGCGATCTTGACTCGCTAAGAAAAACGATCTTGGCCCATGACCTGAAGCGCCGCCCATTTGAACGCGTCACTCTTTTTGAAATTAAAATACGTAATACGCCAGCTCTTAGCTC
>CANJNU010000017.1 GCA_947475645.1 Bacteriovoracaceae bacterium
ACCTTCGAGATTGTACTTCCCGGAAAGTGGGTACTTGCAGGTGAGCACGCAGTTCTGCGCGGAGCTTCAGCCGTTGCGTTGCCGCATCCTACGTTGGGCATGCGGCTGAGCTTTGAGTCGTTAGAAATCGAATCGGAATTAGTGATTCAGCCGGTGGAGTTTGCATCCGTGCTGAAGGATTTGGTGATGCGGGCTTGCCAACAGAAAAGGGGAGACGAGGGACGCGAAGTGTTCTCGTCGCTACGGGGAAAACTGACTGTGTCGAGTACCCTTCCGATGGGCGCCGGCTTGGGTTCTTCTGCCGCCCTTTGTGTGGCAGTGACTCGTTGGCTGGGTTCCGTGTTGAGTATCGCTCAAGAAGACGAGATCGGCTTTGCAACTCGTCTGGAGGATTATTTTCACGGAGACAGCAGCGGGATGGACGTGGCTGTAATTGCAATGGCGCGTCCCGTTCGTTTTGTACGCGGGGAGCGCCCCACGGTACTTCCTATTTCTAGGCTGCCGCGCTTTACATTTCATGATTCTGGACTGCGCGCCAAGACGAGCGATTGCGTTCGGCAGGTGGTCGAACTCTTCGAGTCGGATGCCGAGAAAGCGAAGGCCGCTGATGCTCGAATGGGGCGTGCTGCTTTGCAGATTACTGACGCCCTTCAAGTGTATGATCATGGGCAAGTGGATCGGGCCCTCAGGCAGCTGGCGGATGGAATGAGAGCCGCGCAGCGATCGTTCGAGGACTGGGGTTTGGTGCCCGAAGGGGTTCAGGTATTGATTCGGCAACTGATTGCGCAAGGAGCTTTGGCGGCCAAGATTACGGGTGCAGGTGGCGGAGGAATGGTGGTGGCTCTGTGGCGTGAACTGCCCGGAATGAGGTCGGGTGACCAACTCTTAGGCACCTTTGACTTGCAAAGTTGAATTGGGCATAAGTATTTCCCTATAGTTTCATATGGTTTTATGGGTCCTGATTGGCGTAAGGCTTGCTCTAGTAGTCTTTAGACATAGATGATGCAGACTTATTTTTGTTCACCTCACCTTTATTTAAAGTCCTTCTCTCTGTGGATGCAGAGGGGGGGAATTGTTGCGCTAGCGTGTCTCTTTCTCTCGGGTTGCGTTGAGAAGGTTCCTGGGGCGACCACCGACCTTCAGCAAAGCATCGACCCCCTTCGTCCGGGTGACTTGGCGAGTGGGGTGTCGCTCGTTCCCTCTGTGAGTTATTCTCAGTCCAAGGTTTTGATAAAAGAAGGGGGCGTGGTTTGTACTGAAGGACAAGTCTGTCCCTCGTCGGTGGGTATGGTTGCAACGCCTTCACCTCAGGGAGTTGGCTTATGCACAGGTTTTTTACTGGGATCTGACCTGCTGGTCACCTCTTCGAGCTGTATTCCTTCCGACTTAAAGAATGGACTGAATGCGCGAGTGGAGCGATCTCTCGTTCCGTGTTCGGGTCGTTTAACTGTATTTTTTCCCGCTGATTCGACTACTCAACTTCCTGCTGAGTCGCGTGGATGCTCAGAGATTTTGGGTGTAACCGAAGAAGATGTTGCTTTTGTGCGTCTTTCTTCAAGTTTAGGTCGTAAACCTTACCCGATATCGTTTGAGGGGCTGGCAGAGGGACTGAAGATTCAGATGCCGTATCTAACGCCTCTGTCGGAAGTGAAAGTTTTGGCCGAGCTCCGTGTTTCCGAGTGTATTTCGATTCAAGGATCCTTGGTTTTACCCAGTTTTGATCATCCACTTCGTTCTCAGGTGGTGGTTGCGGGTTGTCCTGCTGGAAACGCTGCTAGTGGAGCGCCGCTACTGGATCAGGGCGGAAACATAAGGGCTGTGGTTCGATCGCCTTATCGTCATGAGGCATTGATTCAATCTACCTTTAAGGCGTTATTGGGTGAAACGGAAGTAGCTGAGTTCACCCAGGCGGCGAATTGGGCGTGTCAGCAGTTTCCTGCCTCGCTTCCACAGAGGAGGCTTCCTTCGGAATGCTCTCCGTCAATCACGTCCGCCCCGGTGGGTGTTCTCGATGACTGGGTAGAGCGGGCGAATCAGGATGCGTTGGGGCGGCTTTCTCAATGGCAATTGACGCATGGTGGTGTAATTCTAAAGTGGAAGCTTCCCGTATTGACTCAGTCTCAGACGAGTGATGTTGTTCCTCTCCCGGATTGCTTCTTAGATCCCCAGGGTTGGCTCCAGCAATACAAGCATTGGTATTGGGCGGGTGGATACGAGGCATCGACAAATTTCATTTTAATATTACCCCGTTACCGTAGTTCTCTTTTAATGAACTCGTTTACTCAGCTGAGCTATCGAGTCGATGCGTTACCTGATTTGGATGTTTTGGTTTCATTCAGTCCTCGCGAAATAGCTGAGGGGGAACAAAGCACCTTGGACGTGCGAATGCTGAGTTCTCAGGGCCGACCAGGAGCTACTCTTTATGCACCCAAAGTGATTCATCGTTGCAACTCGACATCGTCCTCGTTATAAGCAAAAGGTTCAAATTTTATAATAGGGGGGGGGTGAATACGAATGCCTGGAATTACAATCCGTGACGGCGACTCTTTTGAAGCGGCTTTAAAGAAGTTTAAGAAGAGTTGCGAAAAAGCTGGCATCCTTTCTGAAATTCGTAAGCGTGAATCTTACGAAAAGCCCTCTGTGAAACGTAAGAAAAAAGACGCAGCAGCTCGCAAACGCCTAGTGAAGAAGGTTCGTCCTCCTCGCGCTTGATTTGACGCGCACGTATGAATTTTAAAACCCTGTCGGGGGTTCCCCGGCGGGGTTTTTTTAGTTAAAGGGGTATCATGGCTACTATTAAAGAACGTTTGTCTGTGCAAATGAAGTCGACCATGAAGTCCGGTGACAAGGAAACCTTGAGTTTTGTGCGTAATTTACACGCGCAAATTCGTCAAAAAGAAATTGATGACCGAATTGACTTGGATGATGCCGCTGTTTTAAAAATCATCGGATCTTCGTTGAAGCAGAGGAAAGATTCGTTGGAGCAGTTTACAGCAGGTGGTCGCGAAGATTTGGCAGTAAGAGAGCGTTCGGAAATCGCTTTTCTGATGAGCTACATGCCCGAGCAAATGGGCGAAGATGAAATTCGTAAGGTGGTCGACCTGGCAATTGCCGAAGTAAAAGCTTCGAGTATTAAAGACCTGGGTAACGTAATGAAGACATTAATGCCGATGACTCAGGGTAAGGCGGATGGTAAGCTTGTCAGTCAAATCGTCAAGGAACGCTTAGGCGGAGCTTGAGAATTGAAGGGTAAGTCGAAGATTCCTGCAGAATTTCTGCAGAAAATCAAAGATGCAGTAAACATCCTCGATGTGGTGGGTGAGCATGTTGTGCTTCGAAAAACCGGAGGCAATAGCGTAGGGCTGTGCCCGTTTCATTCGGAACGAAGTCCCTCTTTTAGTGTACACGAAAATAAGGGGCTCTATCATTGCTACGGCTGCAAGAAGAGCGGTGACCTGTTCACGTTCGCTATGGAGATTCACGGCATCACGTTTCCTGAGGCGGTTGAGGAATTGGCTGAGCGCGCTCGCCTTCCGTTGCCTCTTGACTGGAACGGGGGATTGGCGTCGGATGATCCTGAGGTGCAGAAGAAGCGCAGAGACCAGCGCGAGAATCAACACATTCTATTTAAATTGAATCTGTTCGCGATGGCGTTTTTTCGTCAGCAGCTCAAAGCGCAGGTTGAAGTAATGCGATATTTTAAGTCGCGCGGAGTGAATGATGATCTGGCCCTTAATTTCCGAGTGGGTGCGGTGCCGCCAGCCTGGGATGCCTTGGCGCGACATATGGCCGACAAAAAGGCCCCTTTAGCGAAGGCTGTTGAGTTAGGGTTGATTCGTCCATCCTCAAAAAATTCGCGCGCGTCTTCAATGGGTTATTTTGATCTTTTTAGAAATCGCGCCATGTTCCCTATTATTGATTTACGCGGAAGAGTGGCTGGCTTTGGCGGAAGAACGCTGCCAGAGCACGTTACTCGCGCCATGGGTGGAAGTGTGGAGTCCGGGGAGATGGCTCCACCGAAGTACATGAACTCTCCCGAGTCTCCGGTATTTCAAAAAAGTAAACTCGCCTTTGGTTTGTTTCAGGCCCAAAAGCATGTGCGCGAAACGGATGAGCTGATTTTGGTGGAAGGTTACTTCGACGTATTGGCGTTGCACGCTGCCGGATTTGAAAATGTAGTGGCCACCTGCGGCACTTCGCTTACTCCCGAGCATTTAAGATTATTTCAACGGTTTGCAAAGAAGATTACAGTTTTGTTCGATGGTGACTCGGCGGGTGTATCGGCAACGGAACGGGCGATGGAAGTGGGACTTGAGCAGGGATTAGTTCTTTCGGGGGCTTCGCTTCCGCGTAACTTAGATCCGGACGAGCTTCTGTTTGATCAGTCGACAGGCCAGTCGTTACCGCAGGGGCGTGAACAGATGTCTGCACTTCTGAGTGGCTCAAGGCCGCTTTTGGCAACTCGCCTTGCCGAAGAGTGTGCGAAGGCCCGAGGCGGACCCGAGGCCCGAACCCAGGCTTTGAGGTGTGTTGCGGGATGGTTGGGAAAATATAAAGATCCTGTGGGACGTCAGATTTGGGTCGAAGAGGCTGCAAAGGGGCTCGGAGTGACACCAGGGCTTTTGTATCAGGCGATGGGGGTTCACGCGGGAGCCCAGCCCACTTCGTTCGAGGCTCATCAAAATCGCCGCCCGCAGGGATTGCCCAGGGGCTCGCAGCGCCCTACTGTGGAACGGCAGAAGGCACTTACAACTGCCGAGAGAGTGCTTCTTCAAGGGCTCGCGATTGGGGGCGATTATTCCGTTCTCCTCCAACAAGCGCGCGGAAAACTCCCTAAAGATTGTACACTTGTCGAACTTTTTGTCTTCGAGCCCGCCCGAGACTGGGTCTCTCGTTTAATTCATGAGCCCGGCGCTTTTGAGCTGATGCGCGCTTCTCCTGAGAAAATCCTTACGCAGGATATTGATCCCAGTTTGCGACCCGTTTTAACGGAGGCTTGGGTAACTAAAGAACCGCTTTTTACTCAGGCCGAATTTAAAAATGCTCTTGATCGTGCTTTGTCTCGAAATTGGGCACGATTTTCGCAGCAGATCAAAAAGGCGCTTGCTGAAGCAGAAGCCAAACAAGACGGCGACTTACATGCGCAACTGATGAAGGATTACCTTGACGTTCAGCGCAAAATAAAGGAGTTTAACAACTTCTATGACGAAGCCTAATGACAGCCTCGATTCCACTTCTCCCAGTTCCAGTGAAGCTCTCGGTTCTCTTCTGAGTACCAGTGGAGCCAGTGCTGCGTTGATGAAAAACAAAGAGATTAAGAAGCTGATCGATATGGGGCTTCAGCGAGGTTACTTAACCTACGTTGAAGTGAATGACATTCTTCCTGTTGAGATTCTTTCGTCGCAGTCAATCGACGAAGTGATGGTTCTTCTCACTGAGAATGAAATTGAAGTCATCGATACCTTTAAGAAGCCCAAAGGCGACGAAGACGGTGATGAAGACGGGGATGATTCGCCACTGAATTTGGGAGCAGGCGCTTCTGAAGATTCAGAAGAAGGTGCAGCACCTGCCGCTGCTGCTGCCGCTGAATTCGCGCGCGGCGCGGATCCTGTGAAGCTCTATTTGAAGAAGATGGGGAGCGTATCGCTTCTGACCCGCGAAGGGGAAGTTGAAATCGCGAAGCGTATCGAAGAAGGTGAAGTCGAGATTTTGCGCGCACTTCTGGTATCGAAGCTGGGTACCTTGGCGATTGTTGACTTGGGTGAGCGCTTAGAAACTGGGCGAACCAAAGTAAAAGATGTTATTCGTGGCGTTGAAGAGGAAGTTTCTCTCGACGAAGAAAAGAAATACCTCGATCGCGTTCTTAACGCGGTTTCGAAGGTCAGTGCGCTTCTCGCATTTCAAGAGAAATTGAATGAGAAGGTGGAAGGCGCCGACGGTAAAAAAATTGCCGTTAAGAAAAAAGAAGAAGTCGCAAAAGAATTAAAGAAGCGCGAAGCCCAGGTTGAAGAGGGTTTTAAGAATCTGGCGTTTAATCGTAAAACGATCAACGTTCTCTCAGCCCAAATTAAAGATTACTGGAAGCGCGGTAAGGAATTGTTGGATGAGCGCAAGAAGGTTTATATCTTCTTGTTCATTAAATCCGATGAGCAAATGGCTAATTTCTTGGTTGAATTCAAGAAGGGTCCCGAAGGCTTTGCTGCAATTTGTAAGGAATACGATGTAACCGAGCCCAAACTTTTGAGCTTGATGCAGCAGTATGAAGATTTGGCTAAAAAGATTTCTCGCCTCGAAGAAGAAGCGGGCGTTGAAATTATGGAGTTGAAGAGCATCAACGACTCCTTGCATATTGGCGAGCGTAAGGCCGATCAAGCAAAGAGCGAGCTCGTCGAAGCCAATTTGCGTCTCGTGGTTTCGATTGCGAAAAAGTATACCAATCGTGGCTTGCAATTCTTGGATCTCATTCAAGAAGGCAATATCGGATTAATGAAGGCCGTTGATAAGTTCGAGTACCGTCGTGGTTACAAGTTCTCGACCTACGCCACATGGTGGATTCGTCAGGCGATTACTCGCGCGATTGCCGACCAGGCACGTACGATTCGTATTCCAGTGCACATGATCGAAACGATCAATAAGCTGGTGCGTACTTCTCGTATGTTGGTTCAGCAGTTGGGACGCGAGCCAACTCCCGAAGAAGTAGCCGCTAAGATGGAGCTTCCAGTCGATAAGGTTCGCAAGGTTCTAAAGATTGCGAAGGAGCCGATCTCGCTTGAGACGCCTATTGGTGAAGAAGAAGATTCTTACTTAGGTGATTTTATTGAAGATAAAAAGATTATTAATCCCGCCGAAGCGGTAATGAACATTAATTTATCTGAACAAACGCGTAAAGTTTTGGCGACTTTGACTCCTCGTGAAGAGAAAGTACTTCGTATGCGATTTGGTATTGGTGAGAAGTCGGACCACACTTTGGAAGAGGTGGGGCAGGATTTCTTCGTTACCCGTGAACGTATTCGTCAGATCGAAGCGAAAGCACTTCGCAAGCTTCGTCATCCTTCGCGCGCAAAGCTTCTGAAGGCTTTCGTAGATTAAAAGTCGCAAGCATAGCATTTTATGGAAAGGGATTGGCGAGAGCCGGTCCCTTTTTTTTTCTATCCAAGTCGGCAAAAGCTGCCGATTGCGCAATGCGCGATAGGGGGGGATATTGGATAGATCCGTTGGGAGATGGAGAGAGTTTTTTAACTTAATAGCGCGAGGGAGTGTTTTGTGATGATTTTGAATCAATATCGGTTGGGTTTGGTTTCAGGCTTGATTTTAGCTATGGCGGGTACAACTTCGGCGTTCGCCAGCGCCCGCTTCTCTTTGGTGAGCGTAAGTACATATGGTGCGCCAAGCGTAATTTCGAGTGGAGCTGCCGTTGCGGGAAATGGCCTGATGGGATACGCGGGCGGGGGCGCAATGATTGAAGTGCCGATGGGAAGCGGCGGGCGCTTCGGTCTCGAGCTTGGCGCAATTTATGGTGATTTTAAGTCTCATGTTAACGCTGTAGCGCTTACGGGAACGGCTGGCGCAGTTACTCTTACTGGCGACTTCGCCTATAAGAAGATTACAGTGCCTGTGACCCTGAAGTATTGGGCCACTCATTGGCTGAATTTCAATGCAGGCGGTTACGTTTCCACTGCCTATGGAAGTTTAAAAACGACTGGTACTTTGAGTGACCCAGGTAACGTATTGGGGCTTGGCGCTTCTAGTGCGGTTGATCAGAACGGTGCATTTGGGGATTTGGCGAAGAACCTGAGTTACGGTGGTTCGGCGGGTGTTGGTACGAACTTTCACCTCACCCAAGTCGCTAGCCTTCGCCTTGAAGGACGCTTTCTGTATGGCGTAAATGACCAGGGTGTCGGTTCTGATTACACTCAGGAGTCTTACAAGACCCGTGAAGGTCAGATCTTTGCGGGTTTGACTTTCGGCGGCGGAAAGTAATTAAAAGGGCTCGCGAGAGAATTCTTGCGAGCCCTTTTATTTGTATTTTGAGTGGGGTTCGACTAGTTTAGAACCTGATCGTAGGTGCGCCTGTAGCTCAGCTGGTTAGAGCTGGTGGCTCATAACCGCTAGGTCGGGGGTTCGAGTCCCTCCGGGCGCACCAATTTAATGTACTCAGGTACGACTTTGAGTTAAGAGAGTGGGCGAATCCAAGGAGCGTTGCAAGGCACCTGAATCAAGCGACGAGCTTGAATAGAAGGTCCCCAGGCTTGGGTCCAGTTTTAACGGCGCTCACCCCGGCTAGGATTTCCGCAAGGAATGTTCCTATCCGAATCGGGTGAGCCTCTCACTCGTATGTTATATGCAATAGGAGAGACGACATGAACAAGGAGATGACGATGGCAACGACCAGTGACATGAAAGATTACGTGATCGCAGATCTGAGCTTAGCGAATTGGGGTCGCAAGGAAATCAGAATCGCAGAGACCGAGATGCCTGGTTTGATGTCGATTCGCGAAGAATTCGCGGCGAAAAAACCTTTGAAGGGCGCACGCATTACCGGCTCTTTGCATATGACGATTCAAACCGCGGTTCTTATTGAAACGCTAAAAGACTTGGGTGCCGAAGTTCGCTGGGCCTCCTGCAATATTTTTTCGACTCAAGACCACGCGGCCGCTGCGATTGCTGCGGGTGGCACTCCCGTATTTGCTGTGAAGGGTGAAACCCTGGAACAGTATTGGGATTACACGCACCGTATCTTCGAATGGAACGATGGCGGCTATTCCAATATGATTCTGGACGATGGCGGCGACGCAACCGTGCTTCTGCACTTGGGTGCAAAAGCTGAGAAGGACCTTGCCTCTCTCGGAACTGCGCATTCAGAAGAAGAACGTATTCTGTTCGCTTCGATTAAGAAGAAGCTTCAGTCAGATCCAACTTGGTACTCTGTACGCTTAGCAGCGATTCAGGGTGTAACCGAGGAGACGACCACCGGTGTTGCGCGTTTGGCTCAAATGCATGCGCGCGGCGAGTTAAAGTTCCCCGCCATTAACGTAAACGACTCGGTAACGAAGTCGAAGTTTGATAATCTTTACGGCTGCCGCGAATCGTTAGTTGACGGAATTAAGCGCGCTACCGATGTAATGATTGCCGGTAAAGTAGCTGTGGTTGCGGGTTACGGCGACGTAGGTAAGGGTTCGGCACAAGCACTTCGCGCATTGTCGGCACAAGTTTGGGTAACAGAAGTTGATCCAATTTGCGCACTTCAGGCTGCAATGGAAGGCTACCGTGTTGTGACGATGGAAGACGCAGCGCCTTTGGCGGACATTTTTGTAACCGCTACCGGAAATTACAATGTCATCACTCACGACCACATGATTAAGATGAAGGACCAGGCAATCGTTTGCAACATCGGTCACTTCGATAATGAAATCGACGT
>CANJNU010000018.1 GCA_947475645.1 Bacteriovoracaceae bacterium
GCACTGCCCCTACCTGAACGATGGTTCCCCCTTGTCCTGTGCGCAGTTCACCTAATCGCTTTTTCATCGGAGTAGATCCTCGACATGCAGAATTCCCTCTTGAACGAGATGATCGATGTGTTCGTCGTCCAAAGAATAAAAAGATAACTTGCCCTCGCGCCTTACCTTAACCAAACGCATATTTCTGAGCGTTCTGAGATGGTGACTGACTGCCGGCTGGCTTACCGTGAGTAATGTTGCCAAGTCGCCCACGCAACACTCGCGCTTTGCTAAAAGATGCACCAGTTGCACGCGAGTGGGGTCGCTCAATGCCTGAAATGTTTGAGCAAGTAACTTGGCATTTTTTTCGGTGAGGAGCTCGGCGGGGGGAGCTAAAAAAACGGTACCCATAAACACTTGCTTATACGTTTAACCTAACGCGCGTCAAGATTGAAGAATTACTTATCGTGAGCGTTAAACCCGCATAAGATTCACCCATGCCAGGCCCAACCCCCCTCCCAGCTGTGACCTTCGTCGATCATCAAGGAAAACCCCATTCTGTCGACTTTTGCGAGCGTAACCTCAATCTCCTCGCCCACGCTCAAGCCATCGAACTTGAAGTCGGTAGCCGCTGTGGGGGCCACGGAGTTTGCGGGGGCGACCGGATTCGCTTACCGGTCGGACTGACTCAACCTGAGCGCTTATCGCCCATCACTGAAAGAGAGCGGCAGCACCTGAGTTCAGAGCAGCTCGCTCAGGGCTGGCGACTGGCGTGCCAATGTTTTCCTGAAGGTGAATTTACGATTGAGTGCCACCTCACTTCAGGAACCCCTTTTGCAAAGTAACTTCAGCATACAGGAGAACTAAAACCATGACTCGCTCTACTCGCGCCGGAATTATTGCAGCTAGCGTTCTAAGTGCCTATGCTATTTGGAGAAATCGCTCTAAGATTCAAACCTTTATTGAATCGAAAGAGGTTTCAAAAAATATTAGAAACTCGGTGAACCGCGTGGTTCGACTCGTTCAAGATAAACGCGAAAAAGCGCACCTCAGTCGAGCCGCTTAAAGAAGATTGAATGTGAGCGAAACCTGGGTTTGATTAACGTCGATGTACGTGTTGGACCGCGCCGACTCTAGCTTTCCGAAATTCGCTTGAAAGAACAAACGGGAGAGGCCAGAATCCTCGCGAATAATGAATCCGGTGGCGAAGGACATTACTTTTCCATCGGGTTGATTTTCGATAAAGGACCACTTTTGATTTCCTATCCCTGCTTCAAAAAAGAAGGGCTTTAGAAAGCCTGTTCCAGCGAATATTTGAAGATCTCGAATCTGGCCTAATCCCAGGAAGGCACCCACCTGAGAAAGTGCAACGGTAGTGGCTAAATTTCCTCTGAGATAAGGACGAAGGTAAAGCAAGTTCGGCAAGGGAACTACCGGGTTCCAAGCCACCATTAGATTTTGAAGCCGCGAATCGCGAATCGAACCCTTGTCGGTTAAAGTCTTTTGATTGAACACGACCCAGGAAGCGGTGAAAGCAAACAGGTTCCACCGAATTCGAAACGGGTCGTCGGTCGAGAGCTCGGGTTGCTTCGCAGAAGCGGCACGATTTGGGTCGAGAGCGTCCTTCTTGCGTTCCGCATCGCTCTTTAAAAGGTCGGGCAGCTTTGAAACCGGCATTGCGAGGAGTGCGGGGCTTGTTGGGAACGGTGCAGGCGGCACCCCCCCCACCCCGGTGCCGGTAGCGCCCTGCGCCCCATTCCCCTCGCTCCCCCCACTCCATTGGTCAGCATTCTTAATGAACTCTTTAGGCTCGAATGCGCGCACTTGGCTGATTCCCTCGGGAGTCGCGGTAACAGTTTTTCCCGCGGGAAGCGGCACACTTTGCCCCGAGACGAGCGCGCTCTCAGAAGGAGCCACTTCAACTGTACCTTCCAGGGTATTGAACTGAGCTAAATCAGCCAATTTACTGAAAGTTGCAACAAAATCGGTTCCTCGTACGCCCATCGTTGCCGTTTTCGTACGAATCATGAATCGAATTTGGCCTCGTAACACTCCCCCCTTTTGAACTTCTCCGCGCACTCGTCCGTTACTCAGACTGCCCGTGGGTGCACTGTGGCCAGAATCGTCGGGAACAAAATCTGTATTATGATACACCAGCACTTTTGCGCCGGTCGAGTACTTCAGTACAACCTGGACTCGATCGTCCGTCAGAATATGATCGCCTGGCGAGAGAATTTCACCGGCTTTCGCCTCTCTGATGTTCAGTCCATTGCGAAGTGCGACAACGTCTGCCCCTTCAATACTCTCAAGCTGAACATTTAAGGATTCGGCCTTCGCCCCAGGTACTGCCTCGGCCTTCGCGCCAAATACGCCTCCAGCTGACACGATGAGTAAAAATCCCCATAGACGAATCATTTTTTTGGCTCTCCGCCGTTAAGCATTCTGTGCGAGGCTACCCTTTTTTCAAAGGAGACACGCTCATTCTTCTGAGTTACACCCTGAAGTATGAACGCCACTGATGTTGGAACACAATGCTATTTCGAACGACTTGGACTGACGTCAATGCCTGCCCCGTTCGGTACGACCGGCTGGAGCACCTCGAAAGTGGGATTTGGTGGATACCGAGTGGATTGCGAGGCACGCGAGCATCGCGAGGCGCTGAGTCTGGCGCTTGCATCCGGATGTAATCTGATCGATACCAGCACCAATTATGGCGACGGTGGCTCAGAGGAACTGGTGGGCGAAGTACTGCAGGAACTCTTTCAGCAACAAAAACTGCGCCGCGAAGAAGTCATTGTTGTGACCAAAGTGGGCTATGTTCAAGGCGGCAACCTCGACGAGGCTCAACGGCGCGAACAAGCGGGCAGCCCCTATTCCGAGATGGTAAAAGTAAACGAGGATTGCTGGCACTGCATTTCGCCAGCCTTTTTAGAAGACCAGATCACCCACTCGCTTCAACGACTGCAGCTTCAAAAACTAGACTGCGTTCTTTTGCATAATCCAGAGTACTTTTTAAAAGTTCACCCCGACGCGAACGAATACTACCGTAGAATCGAGGCTGCATTTCGGCATCTCGAAGAAGAGGTGCAGCGTGGAAGGATTCACTTCTACGGAATCTCGTCAAATACCTTTCCCGAGACCAAAACCCACCCCGAATTCACTTCGCTCGAAGTAGTTACCGACCTAGCAGAAAAAATTTCACCTCAGCACCGTTTTCGGGTCATTCAATTTCCATTGAATCTTCTCGAACCCGGCGCTGCCCTTGAGGAGAATAACGGCGGAACCACTCTGATTGAGTTCGCGTGTAAAAAGGGATTTGCAACTCTGGTGAATCGGCCCCTGAATGCGTTTAGCTCCACCGGACTGGTTCGCCTGGCTGACTTCCCCAACCATGGCACGAAGAATATCGCTGCCGACTTCAAACTTTCGATGGAAGTCGCAACGCGTCTTGAACAAGATTTTCCGGGCCGCGACTGGGTTTCGGCCCAAGACATTGCCTGGGCCCACATTTTGAGGCAAAACTTCGACTCTCTCTCGGATATCGACACTTGGCGTAACGTTCTCCACTATCGCATTCGCCCCACCCTGGCGACTGCACTCGACACGCTCTCACTTCAGGCCACTTGTCAGGAATGGGTTAAGAATTATCGCACCGCCTCTGATGCACTATTCAGCGACTTTTCTGCTTATCTGGAACAACAGTCGTCGGTTGTTTCAGACAAAATCGCTGGAAAACTTGACCATCTAATTCCAGCAATCGGGGATTCACTGACTTTGTCGCAAAAGGTCATCCGACTTTATCTCTCGATTCCGGGAATCAGTTGTGTTTTGGTAGGGATGAGACAAACCGCCTATGTGCGTGACGCACTTGATCTCAAGCAGGTCCTTCCGCTTGAGGCTTGCAAAGATGCACTGATTGAGTTTTCTCAAGAAATTCCAGAATTGTCAGAATCCGTATTTTCAGAAGAGGTAAGCCTAAAGTGAGTTTAGCCCAGAGTTCTGTAGTGATTTTCGAATCTTGGTTCAAAGAGCAACATGCTGAAATTCCCACTCCGTCGGCACTGGCCGTACTTCGACTGGTGGGAGAAGGCGGAACCATTCCCTTCATTGCCCGCTACCGTAAAGAACAAACTGGAAATCTAGACGAAGTTGCCATTCAGAAAGTAATTACAGGCAAAGAAGACTGGGATTCGATCATTAAACGCCAAGCGTTCATTGTCGAAGAGATCGATCGTCAGAAGAAATTGACTCCCGAATTGAGCGAGAAGGTTCTCGGCACCTTTAATCTTCAACAGCTCGAAGACATTTATCTTCCTTACAAAGTGAAGCGCAAAACCAAAGCCGCGTTAGCTCGCGAAGCAGGCCTTGAGCCTCTCGCCGATTGGATTTGGGGTTGCGGGCATGGCACGGAAGTTCCGCAGCCTGGCCAAACTTTAGAGATTTGGGCCTTTACCTTTAGAAACGAAGAGAAGGGATTTAACGACGCCGCATCGACCACCTCGGGGGCGCAAGATATCTTGATTGAGCGTTTGTCAGAAACTCAGCCTTTGCGCCAACTCGTTCGCGATCAGACATTTAAAGAGGGCCATGTGCGCACCGGCAAGGGACCCAAGCCCAAGCCTAATAGTAAATTTGAAACCTACTTCAGCCATGCCGAGACGGTCACTTCACTGATGAAGCCCGAGAGCTCGCACCGCTATTTAGCGATGCGCAGAGGATGGATGGAAGAAGAGCTGACTCTTAACCTAACCGGGACATCGCTTCCCGAATCGGCCGGCGACAAAGCGGGACAAGCTGACCCTTCTTTTGAAGAGCGCCTGCTCAGGGCTTTTGAGTCCGAAGCCTGCACCGTAAAAGATTCACCCGGAAAAGATGTTCTGCTGAAAGCAGCACGCATTGCTCTGAAAGTACACGTTCTGCCCTCGATCGAAAGCGAGGTTCATAAAGCACTGAAAGAGGTTGCGGATACGGCGGCCATTCAGGTTTTTGCCGAGAACGTGAAGAAGCTTCTTCTCGCATCTCCATTCGGAGCAAAAAGCGTATTAGGTGTTGATCCCGGCCTGAGAACCGGATGTAAACTAGCGCTCGTGGATGATGCCGGAAAATACATGGCAAGTACCGTGATGCACTTGCAGACTGAAGGCCAAAAAGGGCAGGCTAAAACGATGCTCGCCGAAGTGATTAAGAACGGCAACGTTCGGGCAATCGCTGTTGGAAATGGCACTGCCGGTCGCGAAACCGAAATTTTTGTTCGGGCTGCCATGAAGGAAACAGGATTGACTGTTCCTGTGGTGATGGTCAGCGAATCGGGCGCATCGGTTTATAGCGCAAGTGATGCTGCTCGCGAAGAGTTCCCGCATCTCGATATTACAATTCGCGGAGCCATTTCGATTGCCCGCCGACTTCAAGATCCGCTGGCTGAACTGGTAAAAACCGACCCGAAGAGCATTGGCGTAGGTCAGTACCAGCATGACGTTTCTCAACCCGCGCTTAAGCGAAGCCTCGACCTCGTGGTCGACACGTGTGTGAATCAAGTGGGTGTTGACGTGAACACCGCTTCTTACCATTTACTTGCGCACGTTGCGGGAATTGGTGAGGGATTAGCCAAGGCCATCGTCGAATTTAGAAGCGCAAAAGGGCTCTTTAAATCTCGCCAAGATCTTCTCGAGGTTCCACGGTTTTCGAAGAAAACGTTTGAACAAGCAGCGGGTTTCTTGCGCGTACCTCAGTCGGAGAATCCACTCGACAATACAGGAGTTCATCCTGAGCGCTACCCGACTCTAGAAGACCTCGCCAAAAAACTAGGCAAAGCGGTGAAGGACTTCGTTGGCAGTGGTGTTTCTTTAGTGAAGGCACAGTCGCGCGAACTTAAGGATCAGATCGGCGAATTTACTTTTAACGATATGGTTCAGGAACTCGAGAAGCCGGGCCGCGATCCTCGCGACGAGTTCGTACCGTTTCAATATCGCGACGACATTCATGAAGTAAAAGACCTTAAAAAAGAGATGATTTGTCCTGGTATCGTCACAAACGTAACCAACTTTGGCGCCTTCGTTGACATTGGCGTGCATCAAGATGGCTTAGTGCACATTTCCCAGCTCTCGCATCAGTATCTTAAAGATCCACGCGAAGCAGTGAGCGCAGGCGATCGCGTGATGGTGAAGGTACTCGACGTGAACTTCGAGAAGAATCAAATCTCACTTTCGATTAAGGCCGCTACCGAAGCTCCGCGACCTCAGCGGGATTCTCGCGAACGCAGACCTGCTCACGGCTCCGCTCACGGCCCCGCCCACGGCCCCAGTCCCGTTCAGCGCGCCCCCGAACCTCGGCCTTCGGGAGCTCGTCCTCCTATCCAAGCAAGAAAACCAGTGCAAGCATTCAACAATGCGTTCGCCGGATTGGCTTCGATGAGAAGTAACCTTAAACCCAGCGGGAAATGACGGAGAGAAAAGTTCTTCCGATCGACTCGCATCTTCCGGCCATTTTAGATGCGCTCGAGCGCACTTCAACTCTTATTCTTCAAGCAGCTCCTGGAACCGGTAAAACCACTCGTGTTCCCCCGGCCCTTCTGGGAGCTGCTTTTTTAAAGTCTTCGCAAGAAATTCTGGTTCTCGAACCCAGACGCTTGGCGGCAAAAATGTCGGCCCGACGGGTTGCAGACGAAATGAATGAGAACGTAGGAGAGACGGTCGGCTATCAATTCCGTTTCGAGAATCGCACCGGCCCTAAAACTCGCCTTCGATTTATTACCGAAGGCATGTTGATGCGCCGACTGATCCAAGACCCTCATCTAAAAGGGGTGAGCACGGTAATCTTAGACGAATTTCACGAACGTCACTTACACAGTGACGTGGCTCTTTCATTTCTTAGACACCTTCAGAAGTCTGCACGACCCGATCTGAAGTTAATTGTGATGTCGGCCACTCTCGATACCGCAGCCCTTGCGTCCTATCTCGACCCGGCTGCCGAGATTAAAATCGACAATCGGCTTTTCGAAGTAAAGATTAGCTACCTTTCGCATGTTCCCACCCAGCATCTGGACAAGATGGTCAGGTCGGCCGTACTCGACATCTTACCCAAAACCCGCGGTGATATTTTGGTTTTTCTTCCTGGAATGGGCGAGATTAGGCGAGCTGCGCAGGCACTTGCAGCGTCGCCAGAAGACGCCAATGCCCGAGGGTGGCTAATTTGTCCGCTCCACGGTGACCTCTCCCGCGAGGAGCAGGATCAAGCGGTTCTCCCGCTTCCGCCAGGTAGTCGTTTACGAAAAATTATTCTCTCCACGAATGTTGCTGAAACGTCGCTGACCATCGAGGGCGTAGAAACGGTTATCGATTCGGGCCTTCATCGAGTGGCCAGTCATTCTTGGTGGTCGGGCGTACCGGCCCTTCGCACTCGCCCCATTAGCAAGGCTTCGGCGATTCAACGCACGGGTCGCGCTGGGCGACTGGGGCCTGGCCAGTGCCTGCGACTTTACACTCAAGGCGATTACGAGGGGCGAGCCTCGTTTGAAACCCCAGAAATTCAGCGCGCCGACCTTGCGCAAACCGTTCTTGAACTGAAGGCTCTGGGGGCTGCCGATCTTTCCAACTTCACGTGGTTTGAGAGCCCCCAGATCGCCTCTCTTCAAGCCGCATGCGACCTTCTGTATCGCTTAGGTGCAACTTCCAGTGCCTCGGTCGACGCTTCTCTGACTCCATTAGGAAAGCGAATGGCGCAACTTCCTGCACATCCCCGCATCGCCCGCTTCTTGATCGAAGCCGAAAAAAGAAGTGTTCTTGAGAACGGAGCTTCATTAGCGGCCTATTTAATGGAGGGCCGCATCGAAGCACTCGATGCGCTCGAATTCTTCCACCAAGGAAAGATGGAAGAGTCGATTCGGAGAGTGCGGACCCACCTTCTCTCTGGCTTCACCAAAAATCCCACAAAGCACGTCGACTCTCGAGACCAGTCACTTCGAAAATCCCTCCTGGCAGGATTTCCTGATCGAATTGCCCGCCTTAAAAACCCCGAAAGCGTTTCTACACCCACGCCTTTCAGTGAACTTCTGCTTTCGATCGGCGGAGCTGCACAAGTCGAAAACACCGCGTCGCTACGGGGACACAGTACGTTCGTCATTCTCGATCTTCAGGAGCGACAGGGATTAGGCCAGGCCCGAGCCAAACTTCAAGTGCAGTCGCTGGTAGCGATTGAGGAAGAGTGGCTATTAGACATCGAGCCCAGTGGAATTCAAGAAGTGAAGAAGCCCATCTGGGACCCTCAACGTAAACGAGTCATGGTTTCGGACCAGCTGACTTACGACCAACTGGTACTGAGCGAATCGCGCGCCGAACTGCGAGATACCGACGAGCAGACCCAACTCGAAGCTTCACGGATTCTGCTGAAAGAGGCATTCGGGGTCGACCCCTTACGAGCTTCTGGCCTGAATATTCAAGACTGGGGCAATGCACTTCGCCCCGTCATTCCTCCCGAAGAACTTGAAAGCTTCTTTGCCCGAATCTCTCTCATTTCGGTATATCTTCCTCAACTTCAAGCTCCCTCGTTTAGAAAACAGCCCGAACTGATTTCAGATTGGTTACAAACACTCTTTCAGGGCAAGTGCACGCTTGCCGAGGTTCAGGGATGCGACTGGGAGACCGAAATGCTTGCACACAAGAGCGAACTGAGCCTAGCAAAACTGAATGAGGTCGCCCCCACTCAACTGACGCTTCCCTCCGGAAGACGCATCCGTATTCACTATAGCCTTAGCACTGATCCGTGGGTAGAAAGCCGACTTCAAGACTTTTTTGGTATGAAAAAGTCTCCATCGGTCGTTCAGGGGCGTGTTCCGCTTACCGTTCACTTACTTGCCCCTAACGGTAGAGCGCTTCAAGTTACCACCGATCTTGAAGGATTTTGGAAGCGGGCTTACCTCGAACTGCGGCCCGCACTTTCACGCCGTTACCCACGGCACTCTTGGCCAGAAAACGCGTAGTTTAATTCAATTTTTTTAGTTTAATTTTTTCCCTATAGGTTAATTTAAATGCAAAACAACTTTTTATAAGCTAACTAATTCGTCTGACGATATGAATATCGCACTCCAACGTCGACAAATTCTCGACCTCATTCTTCCCTATGGATATCGAGCAATCTCTTTTTTCTATGTAAGCATTCACGGAAGGCGAGAACTTCTCGTATCCACTCATTCAA
>CANJNU010000019.1 GCA_947475645.1 Bacteriovoracaceae bacterium
ATCCTGAGACTCCATTTTTGCCATCGTAGTGGGTATCGTAAAAAATAGCTCCACAGAGGGAGAGCGATGTGGGCTGCCCCTTTCCATTGTCGAGAGTTCTAAGTGCATGATCAAAGAAGGCTGATTTTGCCTGAGGGAGCGTCTTGGGGGTGTGCTCAAAACTTCCTTTCACAAAGCCTGATGGAAATCCCTTATGACTGCAGGAAAGGGTCCTGGGGATGGAAATCGAGTTTTTGGGAATGCTGCATTTCCCTTGGGTAATCAGCTTTCGATAGTAGTCGCGGGCAGATGCCCCTGCGGGAGGAAGTGACGCGGTTTCAAGAAGCTTGATTGCTTTCTGGGTGTCGAGCCCCAAATTGCTCAATGTTCGTGAAATTTTCTTAGCTTGAAGGTTCTCAGAAAAAGAGACCTCTTGCCCGCAAAAAGAATAAATCGGGTCTTTGAAAGCAGAGTCGGTGATAGCAGAATCGGTGCCCTTACTGGATTTGATTTGATTGCTTAACGCCTCTCTTGCCTTTGCTGCTTCTTTTCGTTCGCACTGACTGCGGTCATCGGGGTCATTTTGGGTGCATTCTTTTTTTGCGAGTTCTGTAGCCGCTTCATAACGACGCATCAAGAAGGCGATTTTTTTCGGGTCGAGTCTCGACCACCAACCTGCTTTTCTTTCGAGTATTTGATCGTCATGAGCGATTCCCATGCCTCGAATGACTTCAGAGATTGCAGGATCGATGTTCCCATCTTCTTCGATCGCAACGGCTGCGCGGGAACAGACTGAGCCTTTTGCCCGGGTTTGTTCGATAATTTGGCAAGCCCTGCCAAACTCGAAGTAGGCTCGCGACTCCTCTTTTTGGGATGCGCCTTGGATCGCGGCCGAGCCCGATGCTCCGAGGTTGTTCAGTGCCAGATCTAAAGCTGAGACTTCGGGGTGATCTTTGAGCTTCGCTTGAAGGAGCAGGCTTGCGCTGTTGGCATAGCAAATGGCAAGGCCATCTTGAGCTTGAACTTTGGCTCCCGCAAGGACTCCACCCGGCGCATCCAGGCGAACCGTTTTCGTCGGGCACGAATCGTTCGTTTCAGGCTCGGCGTGAGCCCAAGTTCCGACGAGAACGACTATCGAACCTGCAATGAATCTTTGCAGAAACCCCATAAACTTAGTGTAACATGAGGCGATGGGGCGTCAAAGTCGACTCTTCTCGATCGGAGTTTGTGTCCTTTCTCTCTTAGTTTTCCAGGCGTTATCGGCCTGGGGAGAGGTGCCCGTGCAGATAAAAATGCGAAACTGGCTCGATCAGGCTTCGAGCGCAGGCATAGAGAATCAACCCGGTTGGACTCGCGAAGAGTGGCGATTTGGGCCTGAAAAGCGGACCATTTGGATGGCTCCTGCTCTGGGCGTAAGAATCAACGAAGTCTGTCGAGCGAATTTGAAGTGTGAAGCATTGAATGAGTTGAGGCAGCTTTACCGGATGCCTCATCGAGACATCGAAATTGCTAAAACATTGAAGCGGCTGACATCGGTCAATGAGGGAGAGGGAGGAAAAGATCCCGCCTCATTATTCTGTGCTAAGGCCTTGTTTGCGAAGATCTACTTCGGTGTTTCTCCGCGAGGAAATAGGGATACCTTCTGTGTTTTTGAGGACGGCTCGGCTATTGCGACGGGGACCTTAGCGGTAGCGCTTACCCCTATGGATTCTAAATAAGAAGCTCACTTCTGGCGCATCGCGAATTTAGCCATTTGGCGTATCGTTTCGCGAAGGCTTTGAATCTGTCCTTCTTCGCGCAAGTCGGGCAGTCCTAGCTCGTGCAGTGCTAAGCCCGTCAGCGGCACGTTATAGCGCCTAAAAAAGTAGTGAGCCGCAAGTACAGCGGTTCTGCGGTTAGCGTCTTCAAAAACGTGTGCCAAAACGAGGTCGACATAGATTCCAACCGCAGCTTCGATCACATTTCCCGCTTCAGCAAGTTCGGTGGCGTGATGAAGTTTCTCGCGTGCAGTGACGAGTGGGTCGCGAAAAAGTTGAAAAGTCTCTACGCGACCCGAGGGAAGCGTGAGAGTGGCTGAGCCCTTGCGCCAAGCAAGATCGGTATCAGTAGGTCGCTTGCCCGTCAAAATATTGTTCATCCGCGCGAGTTCGATCGGAGTGAGAAGTGCACGGCCGTCGGCCAAACTTTCAGCTACTTCTCGGGCATGTTCGTAGCGGGTCAGTTCAAGTTGGCGCTTCAAGGAAAGGGGGGATGGATTTTCGTCTGACATGAATTTCTCTAGCTTGTAATGAGGTTTCTTTTTGGTCAAGTGTGACGCGCTGGTTTGTTCGCCGAGGTTCGGTCTATACTGAATCCATGACTGAGCATAGAGAATCCCATGCGGGGCAGAATTCGGATTTTGAAGAAGAAGGGCAGACGGCGGTTCTTGAAAGTCAACCCAAGCCAAAGCGCCCCCGCAAGTATGGGGTTTGGATGCACAACGATGACTACACCACGATGGAGTTCGTTGTCGAGGTTTTGAAGAGGCACTTTCATCTCTCTGAGGAAGAATCCTACCAAGTGATGATGAAAGTACACCAAGAAGGAAAAGGGCTAGCTGGGCTCTATAGTTTTGATGTGGCTGAGACGAAGATGACTCAGGTTCACGATGAGGCCGAGCAACGGGGGTTTCCGCTGCGCTGCACAATTGAGCCGGTGGAGTCTTGAGATCGAGTTCGGGTCTTGCATTCCATAAGATTAACTTTTTAGGGTGAAATATGATGATCGGTCGCCAGGCTGAATCGGTCTTAAATCGCGCGGTCCGTTTTGCTGTAGAGCAGGATCACGAATACTTTACATTGGAGCATGTGCTTCTGAGCCTCTTGTCAGAAACTCCGGTGGCCGAGGCCTTTGAGGCCTGCGGTGGGAATTTGGACCGGATTCGGTCCGCTCTCGAGGTGTTTTTAAAAACAGAAGTACCCAAGGCGCCACCTCGGCCACAAGTTGATCCTGGGCAGGTCGAGCCCTCAGGCACCGATCATCCAGTCGCTACTTTGGGAATTCAGCGGCTCATTCAAAGGGCGCTGTTTCATGTGCAATCTGCAGGAAAGAGCGAAATTCAGCCACTCGATCTTTTCGTTGCGCTGTTTCAAGCAAAAGAGTCACACGCGCTCTATCTTATCTCAGAACAGGGTGTAGAACGTCTTGAGGTTCTAAATTACATCAGTCATGGAATGAGTCCCGATCAGGCGCGTGGAGAGCCAGGCGATCAGGAAAACTCCGAGTCCAAGCCTGAGGAGGCTGCGGAGCGTGGAGGCGCGAAGAAAGCGGATGATCCACTTGCGCTTTATACCGTTAATTTAAATCAGAGAGCGATGGCGGGCCGACTGGATCCCTTGGTAGGGCGCCAAAATGAGCTCAATCGAGTGATTCAAACTCTGTGTCGTAGACGAAAAAATAATCCGATTTTGGTGGGAGAGGCCGGCGTAGGGAAAACGGCACTTGCAGAGGGTTTAGCTGTTCGAATCGTAGAGAAAATGGTTCCTCATTTACTCGAGAAAGCTGTGATCTATTCGCTTGATTTAGGAGCCCTTCTTGCTGGCACTAAATTTAGGGGTGATTTTGAACAGAGATTTAAGCGAGTACTACAGGCCCTCGAACTTAAAAGAAGTCAGGGGTTAATGCCTATTCTTTTGATCGATGAAATTCACACCATTATTGGTGCGGGTGCCGTGAGTGGCGGGGCGTTAGATGCGGCCCATCTCTTAAAACCACTGCTTTCTCAAGGCGATTTGCGTTGTTTGGGTTCGACGACCTATACCGAATATCGTACCGTCTTTGAGAAGGATCACGCATTAGCACGAAGATTTCAGAAGGTCGATATTGCCGAACCCTCGCAAGATGAAACAGTGCAAATTCTAATGGGTCTGAAAGCGAAACTCGAAGAGCATCATCGGGTTACCTACACCCATGAAGCGATTAAAACAGCGGTCGAGCTTTCTGTGAAGCATCTCAATGATCGTTTCTTGCCCGACAAGGCGATTGATGTTCTCGACGAAGCGGGAGCGAAAGCTCATCTTGAAGGCAATATTACGGTGATCGATGCCGATCGTATTGAAGAGATGATTGCCCAAATAGCTAGAATTCCTGCGCGTTCGGTAACCCAATCTCAAAAGGAGCGTCTTAGAAATCTGGAGCGCGACCTGAAGCTTGCCATTTTTGGCCAAGATCCGGCAATCGAAGCTCTGAGTGTAGCGATTCGCTTAGCGCGCTCAGGTCTCCGAACCGGAGAAAAGCCAGTGGGCTCGTTTCTTTTTTGCGGGCCAACGGGCGTGGGTAAAACCGAACTTGCCAAACAAATCGGTCATTATTTGGGAGTGCCCTTTCTTCGATTTGACATGAGTGAGTACGGTGAGAAGCATACAGTTTCGCGCCTGATCGGAGCGCCTCCTGGATATGTTGGTTTTGATCAAGCAGGGCTTCTCACTGACGCTGTAATGAAGAATCCACACTCGGTCGTACTGCTCGATGAGATCGAGAAAGCTCATCCGGATATTTGGAATATTTTACTTCAAGTCATGGATCACGGATTTTTGACTGACAATAACGGCAAAAAATCTGATTTTAGAAATGTCGTTCTTATCATGACTTCTAATGTCGGCTCGCGCGAAATGGAGCGACGTTCTTTGGGGTTGGTTGTGGGTAACCAATCGCAGTCGAACGCACAAAAAGCTCTCGAAAATACGTTTAGTCCGGAGTTTAGAAATCGATTGGACTCGATTGTTTTCTTTAATCCTCTCGATCCTCAAACCGTCGCTCAGATTGTGAATAAACAGTTGATGGAATTGGAAAGTCAGCTTCTGGCTAAGAACGTAGAGATGGATGTAACCGCTGAGGCTCGGAAGTGGTTGGCCATCAAGGGATATGATCGACAAATGGGAGCACGTCCGATGGCGCGGCTCATTCAGGATAAAATTAAGAAGACGCTTTCCGAAGAAATTCTATTTGGGAGGCTGGAAAATGGCGGCGAAGTGTCGATTTCATTGACGAAGGACGAATTAGTCTTTGATGTACGACCGCGTAAGATCCAGATCGCTACCGAGAGGGCGAAGATGGCATGAGAGGTGCCCGACTCTGAGCCTGCGTGGTTTCAAGGAGGTCAAGGTAGGCGTCTCGAGTAAGAGTGTGGGCGCCTAGGGCCTCCATATGGGGTGTCATCATTTGGATGTCCATCCAGTGAGAATCTTGTTCTTTAAGTTCGTCTATCAGAAAGAGAAGGGCGAGTTTCGAAGCGTTGGGCCTGAAATAGAACATGCTTTCGCCCGAAAAAACACCTTCCACGAAAACACCGTAGAGCCCCCCGATCAGCTGTTGAGTGAGGGGATCCCAAACTTCGACGCTTTGGGCTATGTTCAGTTGATGAAGCTCGATGTAGGCTTGCTTCATCTCGGGGGTAATCCAAGTGCCGCCTCGTGGAACGGTAGCACACGCCTCAATCACTGCTTCAAATGCTTGATTTCTAGTGAATCGATAGAGCTCTTTCTGAGCAAACTTTCTGAGACTTTTGGGAATGCGAAGCCGTTCAAACTCAAGAATTGCCCGCTCTGGGGGGCAAAACCAGGGAATGAGACTCAGGCCGGAGATGGGCCAAGGAAAGATACCGGCCCGATAAGCATCAAGAAGGGTTTCAGGGAGAAGGTCACCCCCGAGGGCGACGCAACCGTCTGGATCTTGGGTTTTTCTAGGATTCGGAAACCGAGTGGTCATCACTTGAACTATCATTTCACGTTTTCGTGGGGTTGTGTTAGGGGTGTGTGATTAGGTTTTACGAGATCATAGGAGATTTTATGGCAACCACTCAAACTCAAGCAGCAGCGACCCCTGATTTAGCGAAAAAAAGCGGATTGCGCCGTACGAAAAAGGCAGCAGGACGCAAGAAAAAAGCCGTTAAATTGAAAACTGACAAAGAGTTTGCAAAAACTTTCTTTGCAGCAAAATCCAAGCGTGCCAACGATAAGAAGGCCGCATTCCGCAAGAAGAAGACCCGTAAGAAGTAATTCAGTTTCTTTTTGAAGAAAATTTGCGCCGCTCCGTGTTTATCGCGGAGCGGCGTTTTTTTTTAGAGCATTTCGACTTCGCCGGGCTCGCTAAAGCGAATTCGGTCGAGCTCGATTTGATTTGTTTTCGTTCCTTTGCCTGAAAGCAGGGGGCCAAATTCGATTCGAATGGCTCCATCGGCTCCGTCAAGGCGAACAAGCTGCGTGTAAATTGTATTTCTGGGTTTTTGGGCGCCGTTTCTGAGGTCAAAACCGATCGGAAGGGTGCTTCCTGCGCTAATTCCGATTCCACTTAGGTTGAAGTTCACCACGCCGATGATCTGATTGGCGAGTTCTCGAAAACCATCGATAATTTGTATTTCGGTGCGGTTTGCGAAAGCGGGAACCGTTTTCCTTAATGCATCGAATTGTAAGTAGATAAAACATTGGCCCACCCAGTCGTTACTGGCTGAAGAGCCGAGAATGGCAAAGTCAGCCTTATGGGCGGCTTCGTGAGTTTCTTTAAATTTTACCGATTCAGCATCTGTAAAGACGCGCGGGAAAACGAAGTTTACGGTGGTGGAGATCAAAGAGGGAATGCCCTCGGGCATCAGTCGCTTCAGGCTGTTCTCCATCATGGGCTTGAGGGACTCGTCGGTGAAATCGGAGAGGATTTCATAGTGGAGGCCAAACTTTTTAAGCAGGTTTTCTTCTGACAGAATGCGAGCAATTTCTCCATTCTTCGCATGAATATAATAGTCGATAGGATACTGAATTTTTTCAACACATTCAGCAAGTTCAGTAGGATTATCGGCGTAAAAGAGTCGAAAACCTTCTTGTTTGGCAACCTTCTCTACTAAGCTCGTTTCAGATTTCTCGAACTTATAGAGCACCAAATAGCTGCAACTGGAGAAAATAAACTTTTTTGCCATATTTTACCTGATTCGTTGTTTAATTGTAGCGAACCCCTTTACGAATCCACAAGTAAATTTGAGGGTTTGTATTAAACTAGAGGAAAGGAGACCTCTATGAGCCGGTTGACTTCGCTGAGGGAACAGGCCAAGAAATTTTCACTTTCTCAATTTTTGCCTTTGTACGCCAAGGAAACTCTCTTTTTGCGTATATTCGGTCTCACTCAGGTTCCCGTGTTATTTTTGATTTCGCCTACGGTCGAGGAGCTCACTCCCGAACGTTGCGTAGTGCGTGTTCCACTGAATCGCAGAACCAAGAATCACCTCAAATCGATGTATTTCGGAGTGCTAGCGGCCGGTGCAGACTGCGCTGGCGGACTGATGGCCATGAAGCTGATTCAGGATCGTGCGAAGGGGCGAGTTTCATTGATTTTTAAGGACTTTCAGGCTCAGTTTTTGAGAAGAGCCGAGGGCGACGTGCTTTTTACCTGCGAGGATGGAAGGGCGATCGAGGAGTTGGTAAATCGAACGATCGAGACCGGAGAGCGGCAGAATCTTTCTGTGAAAGTGGTGGCCACGGTGCCCACGCTGTTGGGCCAAGAGCCTGTCGCGGAGTTTAGGCTGACGCTTTCTTTGAAGAAGCTTAAAAAGTAGACTTTAGATAATTATTTCATATAAATAGGTCCAATTTAACCTCAAGTTAATGCGGCGCATAAATAGCTTGCGTATCAGGCTCCTCTTCGCATAAAGATGTTCGGTCAATGAAAAGGACTGGAGAACACTCTTATTGGTGGAGTCGCTGCGCCGCTCGGATCTCTTTTGGGATTCTGGGATTGTGCGTTTGCTCTTCCTCCCTTGCTCGATCGTATTCGCTACTGCCTGAAGAAAGTTCGGTAGGCATTGATGCGGCCGGATATTTTCATTCCTCGTCGCAAGCCTCGGAGAGCTTCAGGGCTCAGGTGTTTCCTCAAGTGGTGGGCGTGTTTGACGAGCAAGGGAAATGGCGATTTTTGGAGTGGGGAGCTCGGGCCGATTTGATGATGCTCATGACGGGAGTAACTGAGGGACGGGTGAGACCCGTGCCTTTAATAGATGTTCCTGAAATTTTCCTTACTACGCCTCGTGGCGTTTCAGCAGTTCAGTTTAAAGTAGGACGAAAACTTGAACACTGGAGCCGCTTGGATGAGGCGTGGGATTTGGGTATTTGGCAGCCTCGGTATCGTTGGGATTATTTGCATCCGGAGAAAGAAGGACTCTTAGGAGCTTCGTTTGGCTTCGAGTCGACTCAATTTCAAGCGCTGCTCTGGGCCTCTCCTTTTTTCGTTCCCGAGCGGGGTGCGCCGATTAATAATCAAGAGGGTCGGATGGATTCCGACTCGCGTTGGTTTGTTCCTCCACCTCATTCGATTCCATTATTCGGTCAATCGACTTCTGTGAATTATCATTTGAATCTACCCCCCTTGGGCGAACTCATGAGCCATTCCGGATGGAGCGCACAACTTCGGTGGGGCAAGCGGGGGCTGGGACCTTGGATGACGCTCAGCGGAGCCGATAAACCACTTAATCAATTACTGCTTTCGAGTGATGCCTATTTGAAAATTTCTGAAACTCAAGGTGTATTCGCCGATGCATCGATTTATCCACGAGTGGGCTGGCACCGCTTAGCGGGAGGCGAAGCCGGTTGGGTGGCAAGACAATGGGACGCATGGATATCGGCTCATCGGGAATGGCCAAGGCAAGAGGCGCTTCGCTTGGATTGGACTGTTCAGCAAGTGGTTCCAGCTACGGCAATTGCGTCACAGGTGGCATGGAACTCGGCAGGCGGGTCTCGAATCGAATTGGACTATTTCCAAGTGTCGGGTGGCAATGCGGGAGATCTAGGGCCGCTCGCAGGGGGCGGCGACGAATCAATGTACGAAGCACGTTACCCCTATCGCTCGGCTTGGTCGATCACAGAAAAAAATTCAATTGATGGGGAACGGTTCTCGAATTGGAGTCGACTTTTCTTTGATCCGAAGCATCGGGTTTCGGTGCTTTCAACCGAGATCAAGTACCACGCAGGAAAACGTTGGCAATGGGGGGCGGGTGCTGATTGGATGTGGGCTCCTGAGCAGCC
>CANJNU010000020.1 GCA_947475645.1 Bacteriovoracaceae bacterium
GATCGTAATTATGCAGAAGGGGTGGTGGGTTCTCAGAATCGATGCACCGACCCCGACTTCAACGGAATTGAAGATTTTTGGTACTTTTGGAATCCCGAACAAGAGGGGTGTCCTTTAAAAGGTGATCGACAAAAAGTAGTGCAGGTTTTTGGACAGCTTGAGCGACTGAAGAACACCCAGTTAAGCTACCCTCATTACGACGACCTTTATGGTGCAAACCAGAATGGAAAAACGTTCGAGGCAAGCGTATTTTTTGGTTACATTACCGACGTTGCCGGCGAAGTCAGACGCGCCAAGCGAGACTCGGCCTACGCGTCGATGCGGTTTTTAGAGGCCGATCTGAAGTCGCGGGGCTTTGAGCGAATCGCTGCTCGTGATGCGTTTCGTCGTTATCGCGACGGAAGCTTCCATTCTGGGCAGAATTTTGAGCGACTGTATGAGCTTTCGTCGGGTCGAAGAGGCCTGCAGGGCAAGCGTGTGCGTGTGAAAATTTTAGTGGCCGACACATCGATTGAAGCGAAAGACACTACTTTTCACGCCGAGCTGCTTCATGCGCTTCGGCTTTCGGATATAGTATTGTTTGATGGACACTCGGGACTGGGAGCCACGCTCAGTCTTTCGCGGCTACCGAAGTTCAGGCTACATCCTGCAAAATCGCAGGTGTTCTTCTTTAACGCGTGTAGCAGTTATCCGTTCTTTAATGACGCGTTCTTTAGAAGAAAGGGTGGGGCAAAGAATTTAGAGATTTTATTGGCTGGGCTTCCTACGTGGGCGCCTACCAGTGGGCCAAACGCTGTAACTTTTCTTGCGAACTTTCTGGAAGGTAAGCGCACCAGTTATCAGCAGCTTTTAGGCCAGATCGAGGCCTCGAACGGAGAGTTGGGATCGTCGTTATTGGGTGTGAGCGGGGACGAAGAAGAAAGAAAGTAAATGCCTGCCGAGTGCGGGTTATTTTACTTTGTTTACAGCCGTCATTAGATCTTTGTGCAGCTCGGGGTCGAGGCGCTTAAATACATCCATTAACTTCTTCGAGAACATTTCGAAGTTCACGGGCTTCATAATGTAGCCGTTTACTTGATATTTAATGGCTTCTTCAACGTTGTGTTTGTCTGCTTCAACGGTAAGAAGAATAAAAGGAATCTTTTTGGTTTCTTCCTTGGTGCGAACGAGCTTTAAAAAGTCAAGGCCGGTAGCTTCGGGCATGTTCCAGTCAGAGACGATCAAGTCAAACTTGCCGCCTTCTGCTTCTACCTTTTCCCAAGCAAGGATGCCATTCGCAGCTTCAGTGATGTTCTTAAATCCCAAGATATTGAGAAAGTTGATCACTACTCGGCGCATGGTTCCCATGTCGTCGACTACGAGGACTTTGCATTGCTCGATTAACATGTCGTATTCCTTAATTGGTCCTAGGTTTGCCGTACAACGATGGCTCAGTCTTTAGATTAAAGAGTAGCACAACGGTTTTGGGAAGAAGAAAAAACATCAAAGTTGGGAACGAATTTTTTGAGGTACGTCAGGGTTTTGGCGCTTGAGCGCTAAAACCATGGCCTAATCGAGTTAAAGAAGGTTTTTACCGGGATCACTTGAATGCCGTCCTCGGTTTTGTATGGTCGCATCGACTTCTTGGCCGTGAAAAAGAGCAGCGACTTTAAGGAAGCGGGCAAACCCCGGAAGATTTCGAACCACGGCCTCGGCCTGGATCTCTTCCTTTAGATAAGTTTCTGTGTAGGCTTTGAGTGTGTCTGTTGGGTCTTCGGCCAGGTTGATTTTCCTGTTCCGCGGGGGCCGAAGAGAAAAAAGGACGAAGTAGGGCATTTGAGCAAGCGTGAGTACATGTCGGCATTTTACCATGCAAAGTGCCGACATGTAATCTGAGCTAGGGGCAAGCTGACTATGCCAATTGATCTCCAGTGCGGACAGTTATTGGCAGGGTATAATCAGTCCCTATGCTGCGCATTGGACGCCTTAAGCGGCATTCAGGTCAAACTCGACCTGTTCATATTCGACAATGGGAGTTTTGACTGCACGGCCTGATTCCTGAGAAGTCTTGATTTTAATTGCCCCAACACTCTCAAAGAAAGTGATGAGCTTATTTAGGTTCGACACGTCCATATCAATCAGCTTCGACAATTCGTAAATTGACTTAGGCTTGTGAGTGAGAATGGCCGAAAGCACACTCAGGTTCTTAGCAAACCGGTCAAAATCTTTCTTATTATCAAAAGAAATCTCGAAATGATCTTCCCTGAGCCGCCCTTTCCGTGCCGCCTTAAGAGCACTCTTGAACTCAGAGAGGGTCTGCGAAGAGGATTTAACTGTAACTATCAATTTTTTCATAGTTTTACTCCCAAGTGCGTTAACACAAGCCGTTCAAAATCAGCAATCAGCTGGGCGTCATCAACATATCGATAATTTTCCTCTCGGTCGTTGATGTGCAGGTGGGGCCCCTTCGGATGGTGATTGTCGAGAAGTACAAAATTTGATTCCATCTGGATACTTTTCTGACTTTCCAAGCTCGAAAATCGAGACCTCAATCACGTACCTTCCCTGAAATTTGTTTTTGACGTAATAGCGAAGCCGAGCCTTCATGTTTGTATTTTATTACCAATATATGTATTTTTCAACCTATATAAATTTAAATCAATCCTGAACAACTCCAGCAGGGCCTCTGAGACGCTGGCGCTTACTCGGCTTTAGCGCCTTTTGGGAAGGCCCAGGAGCGCGCGATTCATGGGGGATTCCCACTCCAGGTCGTCCACGTTTTTACGGCTCTTATCCAGGCGCTGGGTGGCAATATCAAAGATCGAGCCCTTGTAGGTTTCGTGATAGATGTCTTCGCTGCTGCTACCGACCGCAAGCGCTTGTTTCATTTTTTCGAAAGCAATCGCGCTCGACCCGCCAGCCCCCATGCCCGCATCCTTTGCACCAAACATCGATCCAAAGTCCTGGCCTGACGACTTACTAGCGCCCGACCCCGCCCCACCCCGCGATGCGTACGCGCCGCTGCCTGCGAGATTGGGCGAAGCTGCAGCCGCCTTCTGTACATCGCGATCGAGTTGGGCAATTGCGCCAGCAAACTTCTCTAAGCCGGGAATACTTGAAACGATCGATGCAGGCGATTGTCCAGCCTCAAGTTTGCGGGCAATGTCGGTCAGTCCTAGCCCGGTCTTTTGCTTCATGATTTGTGGAATTTTGTCCTTGTTCTTGAGTTGGTTAAAAAACTCACTTCCAAACCCTGTGGTTGCACCTGCGAATTGAGGAGAGGCGAGGCTCATGTTGTCGCTGAGCTGGTTTGAGAAACTGGTCTGGCTAGAAGTTTTCTTATCGCTGCTCAGCGACGACTGATTCCCCGAGGCTGCGCTCCCTCCGAGAATGCGCCCATTTGCGCTATCGGCGCGACTGTTGATGGGTGAGTTTCGGATCATCGGTGCTTTTGACAAAAGCGCGGTAACTTGAGTCCTATTTTCAGAGTCCTGATAGCTTTTGAGGCTAGCCCAAGAAGCTGCTCGAAATCCAGCTGCAGCCAGGTTCAGTCCGCAGCCCAACCACGTGGTCCAAGACCTTGATGCGGCTTTTGCAGATTCGTTCATTGACTCTTTAGCTGCAGCTTCACCTGCTTCTTTCCCCAGCGCCCCGAGTGCTTCATCTGTCATAGCCTTACGTGCGGCGGTAGTCATGGCGTTGAAGGCAGCAGAAGAAGCGGCCCACGTCGCCTCTTCTGCTGCCTTTTGTGCAGCTATTTTCGCAGTTTCTTTGGCGGCAGCGATCGTGACTTGCTGGGCAGCTGCGCCTGTAACTGCACCAGCACCTAGGGTGACCCCAGCGCTCCTTCCAAATTGTTGCCATCCACTCATGGCTTCTGCAAGCTGAGAGGATTGAGTTTGAAGTAAAATTTGTGCAGTGATGTCTGTACCTGCGGCAAGGGTGCTTGCGATCGTACAGCCCCCAGTGAGATCGAAGGGAAATGCTGCGAGTGTGCAACAGGTAGCTGCTGCTGCAGTGTATGCAGAGGTGGTCCACGCTAGATTGGTGTTTGCTTCAGAGGTGAGTTGGTCGCTATCGCAGTGCTGCGCAAGAATCGCCCATCGAACTTTGAGACTTTCATAACAAGATGTCCAATCAGGATCATCACTTTTATAATTGTCGTCGATGCCTTGGTTGATCAGTTGCGAGGCACCCTGCTCTTCCGACATCACTCCAGTAGGAAGACCGCACATTTCTTTAACGTATTTCAGGCTGATTTTTTGATTGATCGAGCTCTCGCGAGATGTTGAGAAGGTATGGTATTGTGCGCACGCCGAGTCGAAGTCTTCCGGGGCAGACTGCGGGCTTGCTGTGGGCGTGGGTTGATCGATGGCGTATGCAGGAGCGTTCCAAGCTACGGTTGAAAGGAGGATTAAGCCAGTGAGCTGTAGGTGGTTTCGCTTCATGATTGTCATGAGTCACTTCACTAACGTTGTTTTTGATGCTCCGGCCCTTGTGGTAAGCCTTTTGGGAAGGCCCAGGAGCGCGCGATTCATGGGGGATTCCCACTCGAGCTCGTCCACGTTTTTACGGCTCTTATCCAGGCGCTGGGTGGCGATATCAAAGATCGAGCCCTTGTAGGTTTCGTGATAGATGTCTTCGCTGCTGCTACCGACCGCAAGCGCTTGTTTCATTTTTTCGAAAGCAATGGCGCTCGACCCGCCAGCCCCCATGCCCGCATCCTTTGCACCAAACATCGATCCAAAGTCCATGTCACCGGCCTTGCTTCCACTCGACCCCGCCCCACCCCGCGCCGCGTACGCGCCGCTGCCTGCAGTGGCAAGACCTTGCTTCTGAGCAAACTGGATGGCGTCGGCTTCGATTGCTTTAAAGCTACCTGATAATTTTTCTAGTCCTGGGATGCTTGAAAGAATGGTGGCGGGTGATTGGCCTGATTCGAGTTTACGAGCAATATCGGTCAGGCCTACTCCCGTTTTTTGTTTCAGAAGTTGCGCGAGCTTGTCTTTATTTTGAAGGCGATTAAAAACTTCGCCGCCAAATCCAGTACTTGCTGCTGCAAACTGTGGCGATGCGAGGCTCATGTTATCGCTTAGACTACTTGCGTATCCGCCGTTCGGCGCGGCTTTTTTGTCGCTGCCCAAAGATCCTGAATTGGCCGAGCCGCCACTTCCATTGGAATACCCGCCTGATGAGGAATTGGAATTAGACGAGTTGTTTCCTGGTTTGATGACTACCGAATTGCTGAGGAACTGATTCACCGATTCTTTATTCGCCTCGTCTTGATACTGGGCTAGGTTGTTGTAGCTGAGCCAGCGTATGCCGGCTAATCCGAGGTTCACGGCGCATGCGACTTGCGGACCGGCTGTTTGTTTTCCTTTGAGCGCGGCTATCTGGTAAAGCGAGTTAACAAATGAGACCGCAGCCCCACCTAGATTTGCGGTATCCATGAGTCCGCCCATTCTGCTGCTTACAGACTGAGTAAATTGGTAGAGGGCAATCTGAGATATTGCATCGATTCCCGTTGCGCTAATTGAGGACCAAGAGCAGTAACTGGCCATTGCACCAGACAATGCTGGAATGGCTGCAAGGCAGCAGACTCCTGCTGCGACTGAGTACGCAGTAGCCGGGTAGAACATGTCGGTTTTGCCCTTTTCGACCAGATCGCGGGCTTCACATTTTTCGGCAAGGATCATCCAGCGATGCTTTAAACTCTGAAAGCAGGAGTCCCAGTCAGGGTCATTGCTTTTGTAGGTGTCGTCGATGCCTTGGTTAATTAGCTGCGCAGATCCCTCTTTTTCAGACATAACGCCTGTGGGAAGTCCGCACGCTTGTTGAACATATTTTAGGCTCATTTTTTGGCCTGTGCCGCCCTCGCGTGATGTTGCGAATGCTCGGTACTCGGCGCAGGCGGCATCGGCATCGCTGGCCAGGTTACTGGGCGGAGGGGTGGTGGCGGGATTTGGACTATCGGCGGCGTAAACTGAGGGGGTGGCAATCTGGATGAGTATTACGGCGATAAGAAGGGTGCTGATGGTTCTGGTGGCTTTTTTCATTTTTGAACTCCCGACTGAACTCCCGGTGATCCCGATTTTAAGGGGGGGAGTTGAACGAGGCCAAAGTTGCCGTATTCCATAAAGTAGCGGTAACTAACGCGGTCGAAAATGCTGATGGTTTTGTCTTCGGCAATCGAGCCGGGGGCGCGAGATTTATGGGCAAACACCAGTGCCGCTACGCCGATTAAGCGATCTGCGCCGCCTTTTGCACCGGGCATGAATTGGGCCATCATGTTGGCAAGCATGTCGTTCATGCCGTCGCCACCGCCGCCACCCCCACCGCGCGATCCACCACCACCACCGCCATACGACGAACTGATATCGCTACCGCTCATCGCAGCGACTTCGTCTTCGGTTTGCTTCATGGTTCGCGCCATGGCCGATGCAAGATCGGCGTTTCCGGTCGCAGACATCACTGCAGCGGCTGATTTTTCGGCAGCGCCACCTTGTCCATTCATTAAAGTTTCGAGACTCATTCCGGTCGCTTTTTTAGCCATGTCGCCGAAGCGAGGATCGAGAATAGCGCGAGGAAGATTCGAGTCCATTGCAGCGGCACACTGAAGTGCTGCTCCCGTCGATCCAGTGCTTTTGGCTTCACCGCAAGCGGCGGGAAAGCTACTGGCCAATTGAGGAGATGGATCGGTGGCTAAACTTTTTGCCGAGTTGCCACCTTGCGGTCCGTTCCCCGATGGGTCTACAAAGTTGGTGCCGGGCAGCGCGCCCCCAGTGGCGACGGTAGGGTTATTTGCGGCGTCGGACTTGAGCTTGCGTGCGGCATCGAGGGCGCTTTGAGCTTTGCTATCGGCGTCTTCTTTTGCGACGCGTTTCAGGACAGCTGTACCCGATGCAGTGACCGAGGCCAGGCATGCCCCCATATCGGCGCCATCGTCTACTTTTTTAGGGTCAGTACTCACGGTCTTGCGGTAGTCCTTGACGTTGTCGAAAGTGGCTTTGGCAGTAAGGCCTAGTGCGGGAATGGCAGTCATGAGGCCCTGAACATTTTTGAGGGCGATCAGCTCGACCGCGGTGCCTCCGGCCTGTACGATGGTGCAGATGCTGGGATAAAGATTTGACGCTCCCATATAGGATGCTGGATTAGAAACTGACCACGCGCACATCCCGGCGCAGACGACAGCTACGCCGGCCCAAGTGTAGATCACGGGCGTGTACGAGTTGGCAGTGTCGAGAGCGTTTTTGTAGGCTGTGCACTGCGCAGCGATTTGGCCCGAGGCTTTGGGCGTCGTATCCGTAAATTTTTGGTGAGCCGCTTCTGCCGCTTTCGCTCGCGACGCTGCGATCGTCATGTCGGCAATGACATCGGCACAAGTGGGATCGTAGGTCGACGAGACGTCAGTGCTGGTAGCGAAGAACGAGTCTGGGTCTGCCAGACTATAAGTGGGGCCAAAAGCTTGGATGACGAGTACAGCGATGGCAATAGCCCTGCACCCAAGCTTTTGGTTTTGTCCCTGAAGTTTGGACATTTTTTATTTCCCCTTCTGTGGCAGATCGGTTTTTACCCCTAAAAACTTCACGCCAGACTAATCTTTCAAGAGTACGGGTGATTAATACTGGAGTCAATCAATCAGTTAATGATGTCGATTGTCTGAATTGACACATTGTTATGCCCCCTGAATGCCGAACTGGGTGTGCCGATTAGGGTGCTAAAGCGTAACTCTGTTGCCGATTGGCAAATTTTAGTATAGATTATTGAAACTATGAATGATTTCAATCGCACTTTAGATCTCCAAGCTGCTCTGAAGCAAAGAAGTGCATTCCTTTTTGGGCCCCGGGGTACTGGGAAGTCCACCTTGGTGCGCAAGGTTTTTCCTGAGGCACGGTACTACGATTTGTTGGATGAGCGCACCTATCTGAGCCTGCTTCGAGATTCTCGCTTAATTGCCGAACAGAATCCTCATCCAGATTCTTTAATTGTGATTGATGAGGTGCAAAAGCTTCCCAAACTTTTGGATGAAGTGCACCGACTGATTTTTGAAAAAAAACATCGATTCCTGCTGACGGGCTCGAGCGCAAGAAAGTTAAAAAGAGCTGGAGTGAATCTTTTAGGCGGGAGAGCGAGAGAGCTTCATTTATTTCCACTCACTTCGAGGGAAATTCCTGACTTTGATCTTGGCTATTATATTAATCGGGGTGGCCTGCCCTTGGTCTACCAATCCGACGAGCCATTAGAAGATCTAGCTAGCTACGTGAGTCTCTATTTAAGAGAAGAGATTGCTGCCGAAGCACTGACTAGGCGGGTGGATCAGTTTGCTCGATTTTTGGATATAGTTGCCTTGAATAATGGTGAGGAGCTTCATTATAAAAATCTTTCCAGCGACAGCGGAGTTCCAGTTCGAACTCTTGAGAACTATGTTGAGATCCTCGAGGACACTTTAGTGGGCTTTAGGGTTCTACCGTTTGAGAAAGCCAAGAAACGAAAATCGATCACGCGCTCAAAGCTATTCCTATTTGACCTGGGGGTCACCAAAGTCCTAGCAAAAAGAGGAGAGGTGCAAAAAGGAAGTGAGCTATTTGGCAAGGCCTTCGAGCACTTCATTTGCTTAGAGTTGCGAGCAGCCC
>CANJNU010000021.1 GCA_947475645.1 Bacteriovoracaceae bacterium
CACATTCGGTAGGCTCACGCTGTTGTAAGCGATGTTGTAATCGTGAAAGCGAATCTTACTGAGTCCTTTGGTGGCGCCTTGATTAAAAAGAAACGAGTCGTCAGCCGCTTGGTTCTGGGTTTTTACCTCTGCAAACGCCTGTGGCTTAAAGAAGTAGTTAGCCATGAACTTAATGATGAGCGCCATGTTCACATGCACGGTGCCTTCGAGCTTAGGAAGTGCACGAATATCGCGCGCAACACCTTCAAAAATGGTGTCTTTTTCAAAGCCTTTGGCGGCGATGATGTCCCAAAGCAGGTTGACCACTTCCTCGCCCTGCGTGGTAACCTTCATTTTTACCATAGGGTTATAAAGAAGGTAGCGGCGATCGTCGGCTGAAGCGACGCGAAGGTAGTCCGAAGCGCGAAGGGCAAAAAGCTTCATGGCTGCAAGGCGTGCATACGCGTCGGTGAAGAGTTGGCGAATGTGCGGAAATTCAACCACGGTGTGGTTAAAGAGACGCCGGTGCGTTGCATGGGTAATCGATTCGTAAAGAGCGTGGGTGCACATTCCGATGGATGCCCAGCCCAAATTAAACTTTCCAACATTAATGGTGTTGAGCGAAGAATCCCATGCTTCTTGGCCCCGGGTGAGAATGTCGGCTTCAGTAATTGGGTAGTCGTGAAGAGCATACTCGGCTACGTAGTTCTGCGAGTTAACGACATTCTTTACCAGCTCGTATTTGGCATGTTTTGGGTTGGCTACGAAAAACACGTAATCGCCCGTAGGCTTGATTTTTGCGAAGGTTGAAACGAGCGCAGCTTCGTTCGCATTTCCAATATAATACTTACGCCCCTGAGCCAGGTAGTTGCCATCAGCCTGAGGAACAAGCGTCATCTCGCTCGAATAAAGGTCGGCGCCGTGCTCCTTCTCTGATAAACCGAACGCGAAAATGGCGCCCTGTTGAAGGAGTGAGGCGGTTTGAGTTTTTACCGCTTGGTTCTTACCCATCCAGATCGGGCCTAATCCCAGAATAGAAACCTGCCAAGTGTACCAGTAGGCTAAGCCGTAAAAGCCCAGAAGTTCGTTAAACTCGCAGATTCGGAAGGTGTCCCACCGTGCGCCGGGACCGCCCGATCCAGCAGGAGTCAGAAGGGTAGCGAAGACCTTCTCCTTACCTACAAAATCAAGGAAGTCTTTGTACCAAATTCGGTTGTGATCGTCGTGCTTGAGTTGCGACTTTCCTCGATCTTCGAAGAAGGCAACCGTTTTGGCCATTAGCTCGCGCGATTGTGGATCAGATTCAGTACGAAAGGGTTTGTGAGGGTGAAAGAGAAGCATGCTTGAAGCAAACCGCAAAGAGCCGTCTACCGTCAAGCGCTGTTTGAGTTCTTCGGAGAGAGGGAGCTAATAATGGATAATCCAGTAGGGGGTCTCAATGGGCTCAAAACTTCTGCGATCCCATGCGTCTTTCCATAAGGGCGCTCCTGAAGGGCTTTGTCCTCGGGTGCGCCAACGAGTCCATGGAGTTTGCTTAAAATGAAGCTCGGGGAACTCCCCCTGCATAAAGGCTTGAAAGGCCTCGAGTTGTCCTTCGCGGTTTTGGATTAAAAGCGTATTGCGTGATTGAATCGCAGCCTTTAACGCCTCGGGCGTGCTGGCGGCCTTTACATCTCGGTTCAGCCAGAGATTCAACCACCCCCACTCGCTCCATATATTGCGATTCAAATTCACATACGTGAGCGAGACCACGTGACCGCTTTGGGCCTCGCGATCCAGATAGCCCCGCAGATCTCGCATCTCTCTTTCGCCAAGCACGCTTAAAATTGCAGTAAGACCCCACAAGTAGGGAACGAATGAAAAGGCCAGCAGCTGGGGCCGTTCGATTCGACCCTTAAATAATGCATAAAGACTGAACAAGCTTCCCACCATAAAGAGGGCGATTGACCAAGTTGGCCACCAGCTGGGCCAGTTTGAAATGCGGAAATAAACGACACCCACAAGTCCAGCCGCGCCTAAAAAGGTAAGCCCGGTGAAACGAGTTGCCCAACAGTAAAGCCGCCGCCAGAGCGGAGACTGAACCCCCCACGCGATTAAACTCGAATTCATCAATAGAATTCCTGAAATTACGGGAAGGTTGTAATTTTCAAGAACGTAAGGATGCCGCAAAAAAAATAAAACGCTAGGAATAAAACCGCACACGCCCAGCAGGAATACTCTGCGATGATTCTCATCCCTCCATAGTTTGGGAAGAGCAAAAGGAAGCTGAAGATAGGATATACCGGCCAAGAACATCCAGGGGAGGTGATAAAAGCCAAAAACAGATTGAAGTGCCACCCAGTAACTTTGTCCGGAGCCGCCTACTTTACTCAGATGTTCGCGAACGATGAAGAGATTCCAGAAATTCTCTCGATCGAAAATGAGGGCAGGCGCATATCCGACACATCCGATGACTAATCCGACCGCTATTGCAATCCAGGTTCTGAAGTTCTTGATTCTTACAATGAGCTCGCCACTTAAGGTCCAAAAAAGCAGACCCGATACCCCAAAGAAAAGGGCGTGTAGCGGTGACTTAATCCATGCAGAAATGCCGACGAGCGACCAAAACCCAAAGCCGGCATTCGCGCGGCCGAGGCGATCAAGCGCGTAAAGACAGAGCGCACAGATCGATGCCAGTTCGACTTCCATTTGGCTTACCCAGGTGTAGGAATAAACGCCCACGCTCAGGGCGAAAGCCAATCCTACAAATAGATCCCCGCCCTTCCAGTCCTTAAGTCTGCGACGTGCGATATCGGCAAGTGCTAATGAGCCCAACAAAACCAGCACTAAATTCATATAAAGCGCTGCCCAGGGCGACTTTCCAAACACGAGAAATCCTAGGCGAACCATTCCATAGTGAAACGGTCCTTTATAATAGTCGGGCACCTCGTGAAGGCGCTGGAGAAACCAAGTCCCAAAGCGCTCCATTTCAATAGCCTGAGAGACGTAAACTTTTTCGTCTCCCGTCATTCGAATGAGGCGTTGATTTAAAAACGGAACATAGACGCTACAAATAGAGAGAATAAGAAGCAACGAGTTCCGCATGGGAATATGACAAGATCAAACTCCCAGATAGATTTCAACGAAAAGCCGCTCGCCGCTGTTTAAGGTCAAACGGTCTTCGCTTTTGGGGGCCTACTTCGTGTACGCAGTGTATGCCGTGGCATCCATTAAGGAGTCGAGAGCGGCAGGGTTCTCCGTTTCGATTTGAATCATCCACGCACTTCCGTGAGGGTCTTGGTTGAGCTGGGCAGGGTCGTCGACGATGGATTGATTGGCGGCTACAACTTTTCCGGCAATGGGTGAGTAGAGATCAGAAACAGCCTTGATGCTTTCAACCACACCAAAGGTCTCGCCAGCCTTTAAAATACGGCCTACCGATGGAAGTTCGCAGTAAACGACGTCGCCCAAAGCTTTTTGCGCATGATCGGTAATTCCGACAGTCACCTTATTGCCTTCGATCTTCGCCCACTCGTGATCTTTGCTGTACTTCAAGTTGGTTGGGTAGCTCATGCGGTCTCCTTGGGTTTTTTATAAAATGGGGTTGGAATAATTTCGGCTAAAACTTTGGTACCACGAATGTCGACGCGAACTTGAGTGCCGACTGTGGAGAGTTCTTTTGCAACGTAAGCGATACCAATTGCGAGCTTGGTGCTGGGCGACTGGGTACCGCTGGTGATTTCGCCAATGCGGCGGTCGCCCGAAACATCATAAATGGCGTAACCTTGGCGGGGGATTCCGCGCTCAATCAGTTTGAGGCCAACCAAAGCACGCTTCAATCCCGCTTCTTTTGCCTGAACAATTGCGGCACGACCAACGAAGTCGCCCTTAGTGAGCGAGGTAACCCAACCCAGGCCTGCTTCAAGCGGATGAGTTTCGTCACTCAGTTCGTGACCATAAAGGGGGTATTTAACCTCAAGACGAAGTGTATCGCGTGCGCCTAAACCACACGGCGTGATGCCCTCTTCTTTTCCGGCTTCGAAGAGTGCGCGCCAAACCGCTGGGCCTTGATCCCACGCGACGTACAGCTCAAAACCATCTTCACCGGTGTAGCCTGTGCGCGCAAAGAAAGTGGGCACGCCCGAATTGAGCTGGCCTTCGGCAAACCAGTAAGTCTTGATTTGCGACAAGTCGAGCTGCGTAAGCTTTTGTACGATGGCCGCAGCCTTTGGGCCTTGAACCGCAATTTGAGTGTAGTTGTGGCTTTCGTTTGAAATTCGAAGATCGCAGTTCGGATTTTTTTTGCGAAAAATTTTATCAATTTCTAAGATGTGGTTTACATCTTTATCGGTATTGCCGGCGTTCACGACCACAAAGAAGCGATCTTTGGCGCGCTTATAGATAATCAGGTCGTCAACGATGCCTCCATTTTCATGGCACATGGCTGTGTACTGAGCTTGGCCAATAGCGATCTTCGAAAGATCGTTGGTGATCAAGAACATCAAGAACGCTTCGGCGTCGGCACCTTCGACAAGAACTTCACCCATATGACTGACGTCGAAGATTCCCGCAGCCGAACGGCAAGCCAGATGTTCTTGCATCACGCCCGAATACTGGACGGGCAGCTCCCATCCTCCGAAATCAATCAATCGTCCGCCAAGCTTTTGGTGTTCTTCGAAGAGGGCAGTTCTTTTGAGCATGTCCTAGGATTAACAAGGCCTCCGGTCAGTTGTAAAGCGTCAATCAGTGCTCAGGCAGTCTCGAAGCTCGGCTGCAGCGACAGTATTTCTAAGAAGCAATCCGATGGTCATCGGACCCACGCCGCCAGGAACGGGCGACGCCATGGAAGCGCGTGCGGCAACGGCTTGTGCTTGAACGTCGCCCACTATTTTTCCTTCCGAATTGCGGTGAATTCCCACATCAATGACCACGGCCCCGGGCCGAATGAAGTCTTCGGTAATCCATTCGGGTTTGCCGATGGCCACCACCAATACATCTGCCTGAGCCGAAAGTTGGGCCAAGTTGCGGGTACGACTATGGCAGTGAATGACGGTGGCATTGGCCTGAAGAAGAAGTGTGGCGGTGGGCTTGCCTACGATCGAACTTCTCCCAATGACGCAGGCTGTTTTTCCTGCGAGCTCGACCTTATAATAGTTCAGAAGTTCGAGAATTCCAATGGCTGTGCAGGGCTTCAGGCAGGGCAGCCCTAGGCTTAAGCGACCCGCATTTTCGGGATGAAAAGCATCGACATCCTTCTCGGGCGAAACCCAATAAACCACTTCCGACTCGCGAAAAGATACGGGCAGGGGGCGTTGAATGAGGATGCCGTCGATCGTTGGATCTGAATTGAGGCTCGAAACGGCTGCGCGAACTTGCTCGGGAGTTGCGGTTGCGGGAAAGCGAAGAATCTGGCTTTCCATTCCGAGTTTCAGAGCCGCCTCACGCTTGTTTCGAGTGTAGATCTCACTGGCGTGGTCGTTGCCGACGAGGATCACGGCTAGACCAGGAACTCGGCCCGAGCGCGCCCGAAACGCCGAGATTCGGGTGCGTAGTTCGGCATGTAGGATTTCGATTACAGGCTGGGCGGCAAGCCGGATCATTGAGAATCTCCAGTTGAGGTCTTGTCTCTTAGCTTGCCTGATGTTGTGGGGCAATCTCAAGCAGGCAAAAATGGCCCTCTCGAGTGGTGTTTTTTGCCGAGCCTGGGCAAATTTTGCCCCACTTGCGTCTTCTTGCCGACGTTCACCTTGCCGGGTAACTTCACAGCCCTGGCCAGGGCGATCTTAAAACCCCATCAATATTAAGTAGATGGAGGGCGAATTAAAAAAAAAAGACAGTGAGGCGAAAATTTCCCTCAAGAAAAGATTTAGGCACGCCGATTGCTCTCCTTCCCTATGGCTCGGGCAAGAAGCACGAGATTGAAACTCAAGGAACGAGGAGAGATTTGGCCAGTGGAATTTGGACATCCGTCTCGGGTGCATCAGCTCAAGCTCAGAACGTAGATATGGTGGCTAATAATTTAGCCAACGCCGATACGATGGGCTTTAAGAAGGACTTGCCGACTTTCAGTGAGTACTTGGCCACGAAAGAACGCGAGCACTTGGGTGTTGAGATTCCACGCGGTGCGATTAAGAATCGCGAGCTTTATCCGTTGGATCAAAAAGACCAAGCCTTTGTTGTGGTGGATGGCACCTACACCAACTTCAAACAAGGCAACCTGCGAGTAACACAATCTCCGCTGGATGTGGCGATGGATGGGGCAGGATTTCTTGAGGTGAATACCCCGAAAGGCGTTCGCTATACCCGCCAAGGAAGTTTGCATGTCGCAGCCGACGGACGTCTAGTGACGTCGGAGGGCAATGCAGTTTTAGCAACGACCCCCGGCGGACTCGCAGCACCCAATGCTCCAGGCGCGCCCCCCGTACCTGCCGAGCTTACGGGGCGGGGTCCAGCGGGGGCGAACCCCTCGGAGGCAGCGCGATTTATTAATCTACGTGACCGGCCGGGTCCTTATTCGATTAACGGACAAGGTGAACTCTATTCAGGAGATGAGTTAATCGCAAAACTGAGTGTGGTTGAGTTTGGTGACCAGAGAAAGCTGCGCAAAGTAGGTGGGCAGAGCTTCGAAAATCCTGATCCTACCAATGTTTCTAAAAACCCCTCTAAAACAATTGTTCGCCAAGGGGTACTTGAAACCTCGAACGTAAACCCAGTCGAAGAGATGACCAATCTGATTAAAGCCAATCGTTTGTTCGAACACGATTTGAAAGTCATGAAGACTTACGGCGAACTGATGCAACGTGAAGCCAACGATATTGGCAAACTCTAAGGTGAAATACTGAAATGATTCGCGCACTTTCAACAGCAGCAACCGGACTCGAAGCACAGCAAGCCAGAATGGCTGATATCTCAAATGATCTGGCCAACGTAAACACCGATGGTTACAAGCGCTCGCGCACTGAGTTTCACGATTTGATGTATGAAACCATTAAAGAGGCTGGCGGAACCTTGGGCGCAGCTACGCAAAGCCCGGTCGGAATTCAAACCGGTATGGGAGTTAAGGTCGGTTCTTCTCATAAACTTTTTGAGCAAGGCCCGGCCCGTATGACTTATCACCCCTACGATCTAATGATTGAAGGAAAGGGCTTCCTACCGGTTCAAATGCCGAATGGTGAAGTGGCCTATACGCGTACTGGCGCATTCCACCTGGATAATCAGGGTAAGCTTACCCTGACTAACGGCGCGCGCCTCATCCCTGAAATTACGATTCCTCAAGCGGCTAACAACATTGTAGTGAGCTCTTCGGGCGAAGTTAAAGCGGTGTTGCCGGGTGCAGGCGAGGCAATTCTTGGCCAACTTCAGCTCTTAAACTTTCAAAATGAGCAAGGACTGATGGCACAGGGCGAAGGCATTTATAAGGCAAGCACCGGAAGTGGCGCCCCAATTCAGGGAAATCCTGGCGAGAATGGGTTTGGCTTTATTCAGCAGGGTGCTCTCGAAGGATCTAACGTGAACGTGGCCAACAGCATGGTTGAAATGATTCAGACGCAGAGAGCTTATGAAATGGGCACTAAAGTAATGGGCGTCGCAGATCAAATGCTGAGTGCAACGGCAAATATCAAATGAGAATGAACCCATTAGTACTGATCATTCTTCTGTTGGGATCGGTGGCGGCTCGGGCCGAAACGATTGAGGAAACTATTCGCGACGAGATCTCGAAGCGTTACGAAGGCGCTCGCATCGAGCTTGAGGCACCCATTACTTGGACGCAGAATGAAACTCCGACGCAAATTCGCCGAGTCGAGCTGGGCTCTGAGAGTCCGAAGGCAGAGATTCGCTTTCGCGCTACCGGTTTAAACGAAGAAGGCAAAATTACGGAGTTTAATGGAATGACTCGCTTCTCGGCATGGAAATGGGCCCGCATCGCGCAAAAGCGAATTCTTCCGGGACAGCCTCTGGGCGAGGAAACACTGGGAACACAGGAGTTGAACGTGGCCGTTGGACAGCTGCGTGAAATGCGCGGACTTATTCTGGACACGACTGTTTCGACCAGCGCACTCGAAAGTCGTCAGACCATTCTTGAGGGTCAGCCGGTGTTGAGCACGGCTGTGAGAAAAATTCCTGATCTCCGTAAAGGCGATCCCGTTCGTATTGAGATTCGCTCGAATGATCTGGCTGTAACTACTCAGGGAATTGCCGAAGAACCAGGCTATTTGAATGCACTGGTGCGCGTATCAGCGGGTAAAGGAAAACGCGAGCTTCAGGGGCGAGTGCGCGAAGGGAATAGAGTTGAGGTGCAATTGTGACAAGCACACTGCAGATACGGTCGGCATATTTAATTCTTACTGTGATGCTGAGTGGATGCTCTTCACTGATGGGCAACCTGAGGCGCGATTTTGATGACGGAGAAAACACAGCTGGGCCGACGGTCGGCGGACGTTGGACGGAGCGATCGGTATTGGGTGACGAGGCTGGCGAAGCCGGAGGTGATCGAAGCATCGGACATCAAGATCGCGGGCCAGCATCAACA
>CANJNU010000022.1 GCA_947475645.1 Bacteriovoracaceae bacterium
CTTCGCTGCACTTAAATAGTTCAGCAAAGATTCCTTTTTGCCCTTCGAGAAATCAACAGCAAGACTTACTGCGATTGAACGAATTCCAAGAATGCAGGCTTCGCGCGCGGCAGACACCGTTCCTGAATAATAGACATCTTGTCCCAGATTCGCCCCGCGATTTGGGCCAGAAATTACTAAATCGGGCATTCCCCCAATTACTTCGCGAATACCCAGATAAACGCAGTCGGCTGGAGAACCGTTTACTCCATAAAAGCGAGGCCCCATCTCGATTAAGCGCAGCGGTTTATGCAGCGTAAGAGAATGCCCCGTCGTACTCTTCTCTTCTAGAGGTGCCACAGTCCAGACATCCCCTATCTTCTGCAGCTCCCGCTGCAACACTCTTAGACCCGGAGCATGGACACCATCATCATTGGACAGAAGGATCTTCATAGTAAGATCTAGTTTACCAAAGACAGAGAAATGAGGAGACTGACAACTTTGCCTAAGAAACTGGGCAAAAAACTCCAAAGCGAACCCGCTTTATCGTAAAAGTGGGTCCCTCATCGCAGCACGCTTCTCGATACTCTTATTCCGTGCCTCGCCTTCGGGAGTATTTACACTTATGTAAACACAACGAATTCCACGACTTTCGAGCTGCGCGACCGCCGCCGTAATGATTGAGTTCCCTAAAAAAATGGCACTCAGCGAGGACAATGGTCCCGCATTGAGGCCCGGGGCAACCTTGACGACCGCATCCCCCTGCTCTCCCATTAAATCCACCACAGTGTCACAAATCTCAAAGAGTCTACCCCCCGATGGGTGACGAGACTCGACGCCCTGACTGTGCTTGATACTTGTGAAAGCGACCGTGTAAAATCCTCTTTTCTTCGCCTCTAACGCTAACTCTACCCCGGCCGCGTTGATTCCCGACTGGGAGCAAATCCAAAGCATCTCACCCTTTTTAATTCCTGATCGACTCAAAAGCGGAAGCGCCGACGATGAAGTTCGCTCAAATACACGAACCATTGAGGGGCCCGCCGAGGGAAGCATAAAGTCGGCCACCATCGGAATCACAAAGGAAGCTCCGCCCGCTCGGTGATAAAGTTCAAATGAAAAAAGCGCGGAATGACCGCTTCCAAATACAAAGAGTGAACGCCCCTGAGAAACATCCGCGACCAGTCTCTTTACAATTCGCTCAAGATTGGATTGATTCTCCTTAAGAATTCGCCCCAAATGCGGCAACGCCTGAATAGCATACGAATGAACATCGACCTTTTTACTTTTCATTGAACCACTCCAACCTGAGAGGCAGCATCACTTACTCCAGTAAATCCACCTCCAGTAAGATTGAGGGCCAAATCCACGTTCCAAGTCAGTCCGTTTTCAATTCGATAAGGCAAGCTCATAGAAAATCTCCAACATCTCGAAGGACTTTGTAACTGGAGCTTTACGCCCGCTGATTGAAACCGTCTATTATTGATAAAATACGAAGCATAGAGCGCGGGCATTAAGTAATCGGACAGCGAATAGTTAAGCTGTGCCGTGATATTGTTTGTACCCTTAGTGAGGTCGGTTAAACCGTGTTGGTCCCAGTTATAACTCAAGCCAAAAGACCGATCAAAACTGAAGATTCCCTGATGAATTCCTTGTGCTAATGCGTAATTAAGATTCATCGAAACACTGTGGCGAAGCCCGTCGATATAGGGATAGTAATAATAGAGATGGGAATAATTAAATTTAGGTAAGTTGAGCGACAACGAGGAGAAGAACCGCGACAACGGCTGGGGATGCTCAGCATCACTGGTGAGTTCACGAAAATTAATCGTTTCTCCCGCAGCGGCCTCGATAAATCTAGAATAGGAAGACATACCAGAGGTTGCCTCTGTCGCTCTGCGAATCCACTGCGCGGTTACTCCCAAGGCGAGAGAGTTTCCAAGGGGGATAAAATAGTTAGTGGTGGCAGGACTATTATTGAGAGGAACAATATCGTAGTCGTCGAAGTAATATCCTGGAATATTATTCTTCGTTGCGTACTGAATTTGAGAAATAAATGGATGCTGCGTATCTTCCCGAACTAATCGAGATGGGATATAGGAATAAGTGAGCATGGGTCTGATCAGATTCTTTACTTTAGACGGACCATTTCCAATCGTAGTGTCATAGATTCTTTCGAGCTGTGCACTTAGGTCAGTCTGAAATAGAAGATAGTTTCGACTTAGATTGGGAACTGAGAATCCGCCAACAGTTGGGAACGAATAGAAGTAACTATAATACTTCACTGAGGGCATAAGTGAGATGCCATCCAAAATTCGATAATTGGTATACAGAGAAGGAACCATGGCCACACGCGTAGCCTTACGAATCGGATTTACACCCACCCCTGCTTCATAACCTGGAGCCTGGTCTGTAGGCACAACACCATACGGCCACTGAGTATAATCGTAATCGAAAGGTGCACCCTGCCGGGTGAAATTGGCTAAATTAAAGTTAAATCCAAAAACGAGGGGCGAACCAAAAAAGGGCCGATCCCGCGTAGTAAGGCCGACCACAGGAAGTGACTGTACCGTTTTTGTGTCAAACTCCTTTGCCTGATGCACTGAATCCGGATCGGTATTAATAAGCGTGCGATAACGCATTGCCGAAACCGTTGAGCTAAAATCGTCGTTCGAATAGGAAAGACTTAGATTCGACGCCAGATTCAGGTCTCCAAAACTTGCCACGTCTCCCGCGCGAGCAGCGTCACCCACTCGATAGGGATAAAAATTGTCGCTTACTTCTAAAAGTTTAAGCTTCTCTTCGAATCCTGGAAAAAACTCATGCGATTGCACAACATTTAATGACCAACGATTGGGGGACAGCTTGTTTCCTTGTGAATCTAGAAAGGTGGCGTCACGAACATAATTGAAGTTGGCCGTTCCACGACTTCGCTGCGAGAGCGCGTAACGCCCTTCCCACTCGAAACGCTCGCCTCGCTGGGTAAAGTAACCGAGCCCTAAAGTCATATCGAAGCTGGGATGAGGCGCCCAATAGAAGGGCAAAACGAACATAAATCCGTTACTGGCACCGAATCCAAAGGTGGGAAAAAGTACGCCGGTTTGTCGCCTCGTTTTGATAGGCACGACCAGATAGGGAATCCAAAACGCAGGAGTATCCTTCACTCGACCGATGACATGCGACAGTTGGGCGTAACCTCCAACCTCCATATCCACATCCTCGGCCCAAAGACTCCAAGATCCCGGACAATCACGGCAAGTGGTGTACTCTCCTCGATGAGTCTGAAACCGCGCTTCTCCCATCTTATTGAGACGTTCGCCTGCTAAACTAAACCGCTCGCTCGAAACCCTTCCGCTTATAATTGTGCCGGTACGCGTATCGAGATTAAAGCGCATCTCTTCACCTTGGATGGTATTGCCAGATGTCAGATAGATGCAATTTCCCTTCGCGACAAGAATTCGATTGGTTGCATCGATCGAAACATAGTCGGCGCTAAGCGATTCTCCCGGTTGAGAGACAATCGCATGCCCCATCAGCTCAATTCTATTTTCCTTACGATGCCAGAGTTCTCGATCGGCCGAAGTATGCAAGGCGGTGCCTTCGACTCGCATCGCATCTCCTCTGCTCGCATTGAGCAGGGTCGATAGAAGCAAAATGAGCTGCAAAAATACGGTTAAATTTCTTTTGGAAATTGACACGTCTGGCGTCCGAGCGCGAGCATCCAATGGCGCAATTCAGAGGCTAGATCCTTCCGAGCCACGATGCGATCCACGAAGCCATGCTTCAAAAGAAACTCACTTCTTTGAAATCCCTGAGGTAAGGATTGACGAATCGTCTGTTCGATCACACGTGGGCCTGCGAAACCAATGAGTGCGTGAGGCTCGGCAAAAATCAAATCTCCCAGCATCGCAAACGAGGCAGCCACTCCTCCCGTGGTAGGATCAGTGAGCACTGAAATGAAGGGAACCCCCTCGGCTCTCAGCTGATTAACCAGTGCAGAAGTTTTTGCCATCTGCATGAGAGAAAAAATACCTTCCTGCATGCGGGCTCCCCCCGATGCAGAAACTACAACTGCAGGCAAACGGTCGGCTAATGCGCATTCCAAAAGGCGAGTAACCTTCTCGCCTACAACACCGCCCATGCTACCGCCCATGAACTTAAATTCAAAAACACCCAAATGATAAGGCAACCCGCCTAATGTTGCTTTTCCTGCAACAAATGCGTCGCGTAACCCCGTTGAATTGGCGGCTGAGCGAAGTCGATCCTTGTAGGGCTTGATGTCGCCAAATTCTAAGGGATCCGTTGAGACCCATTCATCGGCGTATTCTTCAAAACTTCCGTCATCAGTGAGCTGCGCGATTCTATCGGCCGCTACTAGTCGGAAATGATACCCGCACTCTCCACAGACTTGAAGATTATCCTTCAAAACCTTGGATTGCAGAATTTCTCCACACTGCAAACACTTCACCCAAAGTCCTTCTGGGACCTTGGAGGCTCTTTGGGAGACTTGCGTCTTGATGCGGGGAGTTTTTAAATCATCAAACCATGACATATTAAAATTGCCTCAGTGTATGATCATCCTAATCTCACCGAGGCCCACGAGAGCTAATTCTCCCACTCTTCAGAACCCATCCATGGATTCTTTCCACAACCACATTACTGAGTGTACGGAGGATCTTGCCTGGGTCAAGCCCCATGACTCTCTTTTTTTCCGGCAATCTCGAGCGCGCGCGCGTAGACCGTGTTTTTAGGAATGCCAAACTCTTGGCTAATCCACTTCGCCGCCTGTGAAGGACTGTCAGATACCTTTAAAACGCACTTGAGCGCCTTCTCCCAGTCCTGACCTCGCCCTTCGCCTTGATCATGGCTGAATGAAGCTAAATCTTTTTCCTTCCAGAAAAGCGCAAAACACCACTCACCACGTGCACCTTGCTGCGACAATTCCTGAAGAACTTGCTCTGCGACCTCACTCAGCGAGCCTGAAAACCACTTCTCGAAGAGCTTTGTGAGCTCTTTTCCTGCGATCGCCTGGAGTTGTGGTGCGAGCGTGGCAAGAAACGCAAGTGATTCACCAATCCTCTCTGGACTCTCAAACCAAACGAACACTGAACTTACAGCAGCACGATGGGCATTTTCGCAGCGCTGAAGCTCTTTTGTTCGTTCCCCCTCTTTTCTTGGAAAAAATCCGCGAAACGTAAAGGCAGTTTCAGCGAAGCCCGCCACCGACAGAAGCGCGATGGGCGCTGAGGGACCTGGAATGGGGGTCACTTTAATTCCAGCCTTGCGTGCCTCTTCAACTAAATGCGCTCCCGGATCACTTACCCCAGGCGTACCCGCATCACTCACTAAGGCCATGGTTTGCCCTAAACTCAAAAGCTCAATAATCTTACTAACCTTAGCTGAAGTAACGTGAGCGTCGACTCTCTCAAATTTCTTCGCTTTTAGATTCAGCGCCAGCATCAGTTGAGACGTTCTTCGCGTATCCTCGCAAAGCAACACATCCACATCCTCCAAGATCCGTCTCATACGGGGAGACGCGTCCTCTAAGTTTCCAATGGGGGTCGCCACAACAAAGAGCTCGCCTTGGGCCGAGCCCGGAAAATCTTGCCTATTTCTTAGTGTCATCTCTCGCGAGATCATAGTGCCTGCCCCACCAGGGCGCAAAGCTGAAAGTGGCCAAAGAGTTGAAAATAACCTCATTCATTTCCCGGGAGAACAGAACATGATAACGCTCATCAAAAAGAACGGCGATACGATCGTAGTGTCGATGAACGGAAGACTGGACTTTGAAACAGCCGAACCCCTTCGTGCGGAACTAGGAAAAATTATTAAAAATACGAGAACCGACACCGCTGCTAAAAAGATTATCTTTAACTTGGAAGGCTTAGAATTTGTAGGATCGAGCGGTATTTCCTCGTTCATTCAAACCTTAAAAGAATTCAATTCGATGGCCGGAGAAAAGCCTCGCTACTGCAACGTGAGAAGCGAATTCAAGAAAATTATCAAGGCTTTTGACGAAGAAAGTCAGTTTGAATTCCACGATTCGGAAGCTCGCGCCCACGACAGCTTCGACAATTAGAACGAAAAAATTGGGAGCACTATCGTTGTCCGCTAATTCCCCAGATGTGTGGCCAGTGCTCCCAAGCTTTTCCGTCCCAGCTCAAAAGATCTAGCCTTAACCCCTTCGCAGACCCACGATACTGAGATAGAAAAAGCTCGATGGTTCGCACCAAACACTTCTGCTTGTGTGGGCCGATACTCTCTTGCGGCGTAACCCAAGTCCCGGGAAGTCTGGCTCGAACTTCTATAAAAACAAGAAGTCGATCACACTCGAAGACCAAGTCAAGCTCTCCCATTTTCGATCGATAATTTCTAGAAATGAGCTTGCTCTGCGGAAACTCGCGAATAAACCACTCTGCAGCCTCCCTCTCAGACTTCATGCCCAAATCTCGTGCTGCCATTTTTTTTGTAAATCGATCCATATCTAAGAATCGATTCACTTTGCGTGCCCGCTTACGTTAGGTCTCTGACTTTGGCGCAAGCAAGGCGGCTACCGGAGCAAATGTTTTGCGATGAGCCTCGCATGGGCCCCATTTTTTAAGAGCTTGCTGATGAACCGGCGTAGAGTAACCCTTATGTTCTGCAAAGGAATAACCCGGAAAGCGAAGATTCAGATCTCGCATTTGCCGGTCACGGTAAACCTTTGCAACGATCGATGCAGCAGCAATACTGAGGCACTTTAAGTCGCCCTTAACGATCGCAGTGGCAGAATGAACAAGTGTTTTTGGAATCCGATTTCCGTCCACGAGAACATGAACCGGACCCAGAGCCACCACTTTCTCTAAGCAAGCTTCGACCGCTCGACTCATGGCCAAATGGGCGGCGTGATAGATATTCATACGATCGATCTCTTCGACGCTCGCCTCACCCACTGCCCACGACAACGCCCAATCTTGAATGAAGGGTTCCAAACGCTCGCGCGCTTCCGGACGGAGACACTTGCTATCGCGTACGTCTTTTAGCCAGGACAGGGAAGGATCATCTAGAGGTTGAATTCCATTGATGGGAAAAGGCAAGAGCACTGCGCCCGCCACCACCGACCCCGCCAAACATCCTCGACCCACCTCGTCTACACCGACAATCCAAGCAGAAGGATACCCCGCTTGATTCTCAAAACTAAGATCAGGCCTTAAACGAGAACTCACAATGATTACCCCAAAAAAAATTCGGCCAGAGAAATTCTCTGGCCGAATTCAACGATCAACTCGAATCAGCCTGAAGATTACTTAGCTTTCGCAGCCTTAGCAGCCTTCGCAGCTTTTGCAGCAGCCTTCGCAGCGGCAGAAACGTTAGTTTCAACTTCGCGCTCGATCTTAGCTGCTTTGCCTTCCAAGCCGCGAATGTAGTAAAGTTTAGCGCGGCGAACGCGCCCACTTTGCACAAGCTCAACTTTTGCAATTTTAGGAGAGGTTTCAACGAAAATTCTCTCCACGCCTACACCGTGAGAAATTTTACGGACGTTAAACGACTTTCCACCGGCATGATTGCCGCGAGCAATTACAAGGCCTTCATAAGGCTGAACGCGCTCTTTATCGCCTTCCTTAATCTTCACATGCACGCGTACGGTATCGCCTGCTTTGAACTCAGGAAGCTCAACTTTAGGGACACTATTGGTTACAGCAGCAACACGGGCAGCAAGTCCGGTTTGCTTAGCGGTAGCGTTTCTAGAAGTGCGACGGTATTTTGTTTTAGTTTTCATAAAATAATTTTTCTTTTTTAAGCCTGATTTTCAGCCTAGCACATTGACACTCGAAAAAACTTCGAGCCGGTTTAGTGTCCAAACAAGCGATCCAAAATAATTGCGGCCGCTGCTCGAACCGAAAGGTGATTATACCCTTCGCTACTTTCTGGACCTTCCGGCCCGTAAATCGGAGCCAGGATCCGATCTACCGCGGGATGGAAGGATTCCGGAATTCCCCAGCCCGTTCCGAACACCAAGAGAACTGGGCGTCCATCGGGGCCTCGACTCTCCAACTCCTGACGATAGTCAGCATAGCTGATTGAATTCGAGTAGGGTCGCGCATCCGTTAAAACCACTTCGGGCTCCTTTTGATGCGCTTCACGGATGGCGGACTTCACTTCGTCGAAATTGCTTACCCTTCGGACCAGAGAAACCGCCTCAACGCGATCCGGATGGTGTACTTGAGCAAATTCAGATCTCCAATATTGAAGAATCCGTTCAACGATCCCATTTTGGTCTTCGAGTGGAGTAACCAGAAAGTATTGCGTTACTCCAAACGTTCGGGCCGACCTTGA
>CANJNU010000023.1 GCA_947475645.1 Bacteriovoracaceae bacterium
GCTTTGGGTTCGATTGGGCTTTGGTTAACCAAGGCTAAATTAAAGTAACGACTTGTTGCCGCCGCGAAACGTACGGGCGTGAGCACATCTTTCTGGCTAGAAGCGTCTTTGAGCGTCTGGTCCGAGAGGCTCTTCTCGGTCCAGTAGACCAGCTTCCGATCTTGGGCTTCTATGTCTTGATCTGAGCTCGAGGATTGAAGGGAGAAAAAGAGATAGTTCGGCTTGCGAGCCTTGAACGCGGCCGAGAAATTAAGCATTAAGTACGGCTGTCCAGGAACTTCGGTAAACTCGCGGCGAAGTTTTACGTTCGCGTCTTCAAAGGTCCAGAGCACGCCTTGGGGTATCGACGAGAGACTTCCCTGTACTTGGCTGAGATAACTATAAGAAGGGTCGTCGAATGCAATCTCGAGCTGACTCGATTGATGGGTCACCGCTTCCAGGTCAACAGGAGGAGAGGACGAGTCGAGGGCTTGTCGAAAGCCATTCAACTTCCAACCCTGGAGTGACTTGAGCGTGTCGCCGATAGTAATTTCACCTTGATCGGTGTTGAGTACTAAAGTTTGGTGCGGCTGGGTGGACGCGGCTGGTGCAGTCGGAACGGCAATAGCACCAGCAACGATGGGCTGAGACGAGGCCACCAAGGAAGGTGGGGTGGCTTGCATTTGCTCAGAAATTGGCTGGGTATGAGGCTCGATATAGAATTTCTGCCAGCCGAAAAGGATCATGAAGCAGAGTCCAATAGTAACGAGTAGTCGACGTTCCATAAAGATCACCTTTCGTGTGCAGCGTGTGCACAAGGGGGAACTGGATCAAATCCAGCACGAGAGAAGGGGTTACATCTAAGAATTCGATTACAGCCTAATCTTAGGCCGCGAAGCAGCCCATAGCGCTGCAGCGATTCGCGCATGAATTGACTGCAAGTAGGCTCAAAACGACAGCCAAACTGGACGCCGGTAAACGCATGGAATAGCGGCGAGAGGGAACGCTGATAAAAGCGAAGTACGTAATCAGCCCACGCGAGCAGCACGAATGAGCTCCTTGGCGAGGCAGGCCTGTAACTTGGCAAAGTAGATATGGCCCACCTTTTTTGAGGACGGAATAACCACATTATAGTCAAACGAACCCAGACCACTCCGCGAGTGGCGGAAGGCTTCGCGAATAGTTCGCTTGATTCGATTTCGCTGTACGGAGTTCACTTTAGCTTTGTTGGTGATTCCCACCCTAAAGTGCCCGTACGAGTTTGGGATTTTAAAAATCACACACTCCCCGAGCCTCAGTACCTCACTATCCTGGAAGAACTTGAGGTACTCCCAGGGATAGTGAAGACGATATTCTGGACCGAAAGAGAAGGCCGACAAAATCCAGTCTCTTTTGAAAAAGAACTAAATTACTTCGCAGCCACAGAAACGGTCAAGTTCTTGCGACCCTTAGCGCGGCGGCGCTTAAGGACTGCGCGACCGGTTGCAGTTGCCATGCGTTGACGGAATCCGTGGCGACGACGACGTTTGGTGCGGCTGGGTTGAAGTGTGCGCTTCATAATAATATCCTAACGATTAATGCTTTTAGTAAATGATGCTTAAATTTCGGTCATTTGGGCACTGCTGGAGTGGGGCGAAACGCCTCCGCTACCCTGAAACCAAATGACGTAGTTCTCAGCATGTAGCCAAACCAGAAGTTATTGTCAAGACGAAGGCTGTTTCATTGTCAACTCTGGGGGGTCATGCTATCTGACCGATCTTCCCTATGAGAACCACGCTTGAGATGAACACAAAAGATTTGCCGGAGATCTGGCAAGCCGCTTATCGCATTTTGGGCCAGACCGTCATTTCAACGCAGCTAGTAGCCTGGGTTCAGCCGCTTGAGTTCCTAGGAACAGAGCCGCGAGGGGGGCGCCTTGTCGTGAAAATGAGGGCGCCGAATGTTTTTTCGATGAATTGGTTGAAGGATAACCATCAGCGGAATCTGAACGACGCGTTTACCCAGGTGATCGGGATGGCGTGCGACGTTGAAATTTCGTTGCGCCTCGAGTCAGATGGCGAGGCGGCAGATTCGTTTACTTTACCTGAATCCATGGTGTTGGGCGAGAGTTCGGCGACGGTTCAGGAATCCTTCCCGCCACCCTCAGTAAGCGTTCCCAGTCCGGCTCCACAGCTCATTTCTATGCCCGCGCGGAGTTCTCGCGAGCTTTCACTTGAACCGCGATATACGTTCTCGAGCTTTGTGGTGGGGGCAAGTAATCAGTTTGCTCAAGCCTCTGCGGTTGCTGTTGCCGAACAACCAGCGCGGCAGTACAACCCGCTGTTTCTTTATAGTCCTCCAGGCCTAGGTAAGACCCACTTGCTCCATGCTATTGGGAATCATTTTCTGTCGAAGCACCCACAGGGCCGTGTGGGCTATCTGTCTGCGGAACGCTTCGTGAATGAGCTTGTCGAGTCAGTTCAGAAGTTTAAAATGCCCCAGTTTCGTTCAAAGTATCGCGACAGCTTCGATCTTTTGTTGATCGACGACATTCAGTTTATTGCAAAGAAGACGGCAAGCGAGGAAGAGTTTTTTCATACCTTCAACGCGCTTCATAGCTCGAAGCGGCAGATTGTTGTAACGAGTGATCGGTCTCCGAAGGAGATTGATGGTCTTGAAGAGCGCGTGAGGACTCGGTTTGAGTGGGGCTTGATTGCCGACATCACTCCGCCAGAAATCGAGACTCGCATTGCGATTTTGAAAACTAAGGCCGAGCGGGATGATATTTATTTACCCGACGATGTAGCAACTTTTTTGGGCTCTTATGTGAAGTCAAACGTTCGCGAACTCGAAGGAATTCTCATTCGTCTTCAGGCGCAGGCTTCGTTAACAGGGGCAGAAATTTCACTGGTGATGGCGAAGCATGAGCTGAAGGTATCGGTACCCGACGAAGGATCGAGCTTTACCGTTGAGTCGATTCAGAATGCCGCCTCGAAGTACTTTAAGATTAAAGTTCAAGACCTCAGATCCACTTCGAGAGCAAGAACGGTAGCGCTGCCAAGACAAGTTGCGATGTATCTAGCTCGAAAATATACCGGACTTGGGTTTAGAGAAATTGGCGGGTATTTCGGCGGAAAAGATCATTCTACCGTGATGCACGGATGCAGAAAGATTGAAGAAGAGATTGAAAGTAACGACGAGATTCGCCAAGCCGTTGAATCCATTCAAAATCTACTTTAGAGAGCCAATTAAAGGCGCTTTTCGTTCTTAAGAAAGTGAATCAGGTTCCAAAGGAAGATGGGTAGGGCCTTCGCTTTTTCGAACCAACTTCGTTTATACAGAGCCAAGAGGCTTCTGAAAGTTTCGTATTGAAATGCTGAATAGGGAAACCACCAAAGCGATTTAAATACGAATAGGTGTGATCGCGGTTTATGGATGTGCCGAACATTCACGAACTCCATCAGTCCCATCAAAGAGTGGGATCGCCCGAAGCCACTTTCCTTTACCCCACCCCAGGGGGTTTCGCCCAATCCCGCGGTGTAGGCCACTTCGTTAATAATTACCGTTCCCACCTCAAGCCGTCGTGCGATCTGCTCTCCCAGGCTGTGGTTTCGGGTAATTACGCTTGCAAGCAGTCCGTATGGGCTTCGATTGGCCTTCTCGATTGCCTCCTCGACCGAGGTAAATGTGGTCAAAGCAGCGATCGGCCCAAAGGACTCTTCGTTGTAGATATCGAGACTTTCGATTCCCTCTCCTGTAACGAGGGTAGGTTTTAAATAACGGCGGTCGGAATCGATAAACTCGCCGCCAGCAATGAACTGCGCGTTTGAGTCTTTTGCCTGTTGAATATGGCGCTGATAGACGTCTTTCTGCTTCTCGAATGTAATTGGGCCGAGATCGTTTGCGGACGTGGACGATGGCCCCTGACGGAGCTGCGCCATCTTTGCTTTTAAGAGCAGTGAGAAGTTTTCTGAGATGGATCGGTCTACGAGAAGTCGCTCGACCGACGCACAAACTTGTCCCGAGTTGGTAAAAGCTCCCCAAAGTGCGGCGCTCGTTGCAAAGTCGAGGTCGGCATCGGCGAGAACAATCATCGCATCTTTTCCGCCCAGCTCAAGATTCACCGGGATGAGGTGCTTGGCGGCGGCCGACATAATTTTCTTTCCGGTGGCGACACTCCCCGTGAAAAATATCTTTGCCGGCCTTTGTTCAACTACGGCGGCTCCCACCGAGCCGTCACCGATTACGACTTGAATCAGATCTTTTGGAAAGCCGGATTGATCGCAAAGCTCCTTGATCATCAACCCAACCAGCGGAGTAATCTCGCTTGGCTTAAATACAACGGCATTTCCAGCCACCAGAGCCATGAGGATTTGTCCGAACGGCAGCATAAACGGATAGTTCCACGGAGAGATCACCGCCACTACACCCAGAGGCCAGTAGTTCAGGTAGCTCTTTCTGTGTTTCATGAGGGTAAGTTTGAGCGGCTGGTCTTCGAGTACAACCCGGGCGTGTTTTGCAAAATAGGTAAGCATGTCAACGCTAGGAAATAGCTCGGCAGAAAGGGCCTCAATTTTTGGCTTTCCGTTTTCCTTCGAGATGAGCTCCGAAATCTCGTCAACGCGTTGAATGAGGGTTTCTCTGAGGTCGAGGAGATATTTTGATCTTGTAGATCGGGAGAGGAGGGCCCACTTTTCTTGTGCGGCTTTGGCGCGCTCGAAGAGGTGTGTCAGCTCGGACACAGGTGTGCAGTTCAGGGTGGCTAAGACTTCCCCGGTTGCTGGGTTGCGTGTGACGAGCTGCTCAGAGGTTTGTTGCATAGTGTGTATTGCTGTTCATGATATCATAGATGTGATGGCAGAAAGAAGAGTTCGCCTTTCGCTGACGCCGAATGCCAAGCTCGTACTCTCCAAGCGTTACCTTTGGCGCGACGAGAGGGGTCATGCCGTGGAGTCGCCGACGGAGCTTTTCCGCCGGGTTGCGCATAGGATTGCATCGACGGAGCGGGTTGGAAAGAAGAAGTGGGAGAATGCTTTTTTCGAGATGATGGTTGCTGGGCGTTTTTTGCCTAATTCGCCTACATTGATGAATGCTGGACGTGAGGCCGGACAGCTCTCGGCGTGTTTCGTGCTTCCGGTTGAAGACTCATTGGAGAGTGTTTTTGACTCACTCAAGGCAGCCGCTCAGATTCATCAGTCGGGTGGGGGTACGGGATTCTCGTTTTCGAGGCTTCGACCCAAAGGCGCGAGAGTAAAGAGCAGTTCGGGCGTAGCGTCCGGGCCCGTATCGTTTATTCGGGTGTTTGATATGGCAACTGAGACCATCAAGCAAGGAGGGGTGAGACGGGGCGCGAATATGGCGGTTTTAGGCGTGGGTCATCCCGATATCTCTGAATTTATTTCAGTGAAGCGAGAGTTTAAAGAGCTGACTAATTTTAATATCTCAGTCGGAACCACTCGCGCATTCATGGAAGCCGTGAGTGCCGATGGTTTATATCAGTTGGATTTTAGTGCAGAAGAACGGCGAGCGCGCCAAGTGTTGGACCAACTGGTGGACGCCGCTTGGACGTGTGGTGATCCCGGGCTTGTTTTCTTGGACCGAATCAATCAGCTGAATCCAACTCCACGATTGGGCCCGATGGAGAGTACCAATCCATGCGGCGAGCAGCCGTTACTTCCGTTTGAGTCTTGTAACCTGGGGTCGTTGAATTTGAGTAAATACGGGCTGGAGGGTTCGTTTGATTTTGCGCTTTTCCGTCTAGATATTCGGCGTGCCGTTCGGTTTCTCGATAATGTCATTGAGTGCAATCACTACCCGCTTGTTGAGAGCGAACGAGTTACCCGGTCGAATCGGAAGATCGGTTTAGGAGTGATGGGTTTGGCTGACCTTCTTCTATTTCTGCAAATTCCTTATGATTCGCCTGAGGCAAGACGGTGGGGCGAGCTTTTAATGTCGTTTCTGGATCGTGAGGCAAAAGCGGAGTCGATGAGGTTGGCGGTTGAGCGGGGAGCGTTCAAAAACTGGAAAGGCTCGCTTTGGGATAGGCTGGGGTATCCGAAAATGCGAAACGCGACGGTCAGCACAGTTGCGCCCACGGGAACAATCAGTATGATTGCAGGCTGCTCAAGCGGAATCGAGCCGATCTTCGCCGCTCGATTTGAGCGGAATGTGCTGGATGGTGAGAGCTTGCGGGAAATTCATCCTGCAGTTCAACGACAGTTAAGACGCCTCGGCGTGAGCGTGCAAGCGGCCCTTGAATTAAGTGATGCGGAGATAGGTATTCGACTGGGTGCCGCGTGGTCGCCCGCATTTAGTGTTGGGGTTGAGGGGCATGTTCGAATGCAGGCAGCCTTTCAGCGCCATTCGGATAGTGCGGTTTCGAAGACGATTAACTTACCGATGACCGCCTCGCGAGACGACGTGCGGAAAGCCTACCTGCTTGCTTATGAATTAGGCTGTAAAGGAATTACGATTTATCGAGATCGAAGTAGGCCAGCGCAGGTACTGGTTGCTACGGCACCTGCGAATGTGTGTCCGAGTTGTTAGGTAAAAAAAATGGAGCGGGCGAAGGGGTTCGAACCCTCGACCTCAAGCTTGGGAAGCTCGCACTCTAGCCAACTGAGCTACACCCGCACCGTGTGCAATCCAGTTCGATCGCAGATTTTGAAATTAACCGATTCTTTTCCGATAGGCAAGTGCGCGTGTTGACTCGGAATGGCACAAAGTGTTAACGACGCGGCTATGCGGGTCTTTGATGTGATTGTGATTGGCGGGGGACATGCGGGCACAGAAGCGGCTCATGCCGCCGCTCGCATGGGTTGCCGTACTGCGTTGGTGACACTTCGCGCGGATCGTATTGGATTTATGTCTTGTAATCCAGCGATGGGCGGCCTAGCAAAAGGGCAACTTGTGAAGGAAATCGATGCTTTAGGCGGCATTATGGGAATGAATACGGATAAAACCGCGATTCAATACCGCCGCCTGAACTCGAGTAAGGGACCGGCGGTACGGTCGTCGCGAGCCCAGTGCGATAAGGCCCTTTACGCGTTAAGAATGCAGGAGTTTTTACAGACGGTAGAGAACCTGAGCGTGTTAGAGGCCGAGGTTGACGAACTGACGGTCGAGGCGGGACGAATTGCCGGAGTTCTATTGAAAGACGGGACGAGTCTGACGGCGCGTACTGTGATTGTGACTTCGGGCACATTTATGCGCGCCATGATGTTTACCGGTTTCGAGCAAACCGAAGGCGGTCGGGTCGGAGACGAAGCATCACGCGGGTTGAGTGGAAGCTTAGAGCGACTTGGATTTCGCCTGGCGCGGCTGAAGACCGGAACACCGCCGCGGCTTCATCGCGACAGTATTGATTATTCTCGGGTTGAGGCTCAATGGGGTGATGAGCAGCCCATTCCATTTTCGTTCTATTTTCGGCCCGAGTCCTTTCCCCTTCTTCCTCAGGTGGCTTGTCACATTACCTATACGAATCCCCAAACCCACGAGTTGATCGAAGCCAATTTTCATCGTTCACCGATGTTCAGTGGGTTGATTCAAGGCGTGGGACCCCGGTATTGTCCTTCTATCGAGGACAAAGTGAAGCGGTTTCGCGAGCGCGAGAGACATCAGATTTTTCTAGAGCCCGAGGGGCTCTCAACCGATGAAGTTTATGTGAACGGGATTTCAACCAGTCTTCCCGCCGATGTACAGGAGAAGTTTGTTCGTTCGATCGTGGGGCTGGAGAATGCGCAATTTATCCGTTACGGCTACGCGGTTGAATATGACTGTATCGATGCTCGACAGTTGAAACTCACGTTCGAAAGTAAGGATGTGGCGGGTTTATTCTTTGCGGGCCAAGTGAACGGCACCTCTGGTTATGAGGAGGCGGGTGCTCAGGGGCTGATCGCTGGAATTAATGCTGCACGCCTTGTTCAGGAGAAGGACGCATTTGTACTCTCCCGGTTAGATGGGTACATGGGCGTATTGGTTGACGACCTGGTGACTAAGGGTACGGACGAGCCGTATCGAATGTTTACGTCGCGTGCCGAATATCGACTCTTGTTGAGAGAGGATAATGCCGACCTTCGATTAAGTGAGCTGGGTTATGAACTGGGCTTACTGAAGGGGCCTGACTATGAACGGTTTGTACAGCGCAGGGATTCGATTGAAACTTGGAGCCGGGCAATTGAAAACAGATATTTTTTACCCACGCCCGAGATCAATAGTGCCCTTGTCGAAAAAGGGACAGCGGCATTAAGGGATAGAGTCTCTGCGGAGGTTCTTCTGAGAAGGCCCGAGATTGTTTGGGCAGATCTTTGCGATTTGGGAC
>CANJNU010000024.1 GCA_947475645.1 Bacteriovoracaceae bacterium
GTCGCTAAAACAGTCTGATACATCCTCGATAATAGTGTCTCGTTGTTCTTTGATTGATGCAATCAGTTTACTATTACAAGAGCTAAGCTGTTGAGTCCTTTCGGACTCACTTGCAAGAGAATTACAGTTCGAGTCATCTGATTGGCAACAGCTGGGGGCGCCGCTAAATAAAGACTCTTTAAAATGAGGGTTTCGTAGCTTTTCTGCAGCTGATTCGCCCGTGCCACCGCTTATCCACTCTGCCACTTGATGAGGCGTCGTGGCGCGGAGATTGTTGCGGTAATTCTCTTCGCCAACTGAACCCCAGAGCCAACTATTTCCAAGCTTACAGTATTCCACTTTAGCTTTATAACTGTAGATAGGTTCGTAATTTCGGGCTGAGCTTCTGCAGACTCTTCCGCGTTCCACAGCAATCTGCTGCATATTTTGCTCGCCAGTGTGATAACCGTCCTCGAAACGCCGAGTGTCCTTGTTGTAAGTCTCTATAGAGCAACCAACGAACCCTGGGTCTTCCGAATATTTCTCTATTTTTCTAAAGCTCAAATTAAAGTCGCGTTCATTGATTGCAAATTTTAAGCGAACCTCGATCGTTGGAACGATCCAGCTACGGCCAAATCTAGGAACAAACACACTCACAGGATCTGGATCCAAATAATCAGTGCAGTCCTCGTGGGTATCTTCGTTTTTAGTGATGTGGCAAAGGGAGCGAATTCGAACTTGGCTTTGCGTTGGAGAGGCTGCCAAGCCCAGAAGTCGTACTTTAGGAAGTACGTAGTGCCGTAGATCCTCTGCCGTGAAGGGAATCGAAGCTCTTGAGTCACTTTCTTCGCCGCAGGGTGGAATTTGAGTAAGGTTACTCAATGAGTCGATGAGTTGGTCTGTGCCCAGTTGCTCAGATGTTTTGATAAATTTATTATCTTTAAGATCATTGGGGTTCGCAATGATCTGATTCAAGCCCGCTAGGGTATTCATTGAATCACTTCCCCTCAGTAGCTGCTCGGTTTGGATTTTCAGAACGCGCCAGGATGAAACGTAGTTGAGGTACTTTTGTTTGAGAATTTTACGAAGTGTCTCTGGACTTCTGCCAACGGTGGCCCAAGCCGTCTCTAAGTTGCTCAATTGATTTCGGGTTTGATTAATAATAACAGAGAGTGGAGTAGGGGTATCGCGAAGCTGCGTAGAGTTCTCAATTACAACTCGGTGAAGTAGTGAGGTGTAGTATTTTGTAATTAATGGATTGGGCATGTCTTCAACACCGCTGTTAGACGATTCATTTACGGAATTGAGTAGGTAAGGCATGAAACGTGCGTAGGCATCTTGAAATCCCTTTGCCCCCTGCGAGGAGTAGAGAAGTTGCGCCTGGGCATCGAGTAGTACGGTTTCGCTCGGCTTTTGCTTACTCAACAATGCGTCACCCAGTGGTGAAAGCATTTTTTTGTAGAACTCATTGATACAGCCAGAAAGGTTGCGAGTTCCTTCAAATTCGTTGAAGTCGTTCTCTTCTCCAGGAGCAAAGTCGGCTGGGAAACACGTGCCTAGGATCTGGGAGCGATTTTCAAAGAAGGTGGCTAAGCTATTCTGTGCTCCCTGTTGCTCTAAACGGTCCAGTTGGTCCTGTATTGAAGCGAGTGTCTGCTTCTGCTCTTCCATGTCTTGCCTCACCTCATCAAAACGGGTGTCCATTTTGCAAAAGCCCGCATCAATTTTAGTGTGAAGGTCTTCAAGGCTTTGATCGACTCGATCAAAGCGTGTATTCATTTCTTTCCGTAGTTCGTCGATTTGGACTCTCATTTCAGATAGCATTTGCATCATTTGTGCTTGGGGGTCTGGTCCGCCCATCGGGCTACCGGTTGTAATAAGGCTCGCGCCTATCTGAAGGAACGCAGTTCCTGTGGTCAGTCCAGCGCCGAAATTCGCTAACGACGTAGCACTTAACTTCCCGTCAAGTAACTGAGATAGGTTTTCGAAATTTTTCATTAATTCGTTCGCATGATTCTTCAGTTCCGTCCATGCTTTCGCAACCCTAACTATGCCGTCTCCTACTCGAACTAGAGTATCCCCCTCCTCTTTCATCCCTAATTGATTCAGCAATCCCCCCATAACTCGAAGTGACCGTTGTGCATCTGCCGGCGATTTGAAGTTCCCAAATTTTCCATCTGGGTCTACCTCAAATTTAAAGTCTTTTAGAAATGCGGCAGCATTTTCTGTCTGTCCGATTACCCGGTTAACCTCTCTTTCTCCTTTTCTAATTGAATCGGTAATATTTTGATAAGCAGTCTCAATTAGTTTAGTTTGCTGGCGAATTACTCCGCGGTAATGCTCGAGTGTATTGTCTTTTAATTGAACAAAGTCTTTAACCATTCTGCCTGGATTATAGCGATCCAAATCGTCCATGGTCCTACTGATGACTGACCGGTAGTGCTCCTTCGTGTTCTGATACTTTTCTTCAATTTCATTTTCGGAACGTTTAATATTTCTAATGCTAGACTGAATTTGGTTTTCAATAGTTTCTGAGCGACTTTTGACCACGTCCTGATAGTGGGCAATAGAGTCATTTCCACGTTTAATCAGAGTGTCATACTTAGCTTTGGCATTGTTAATAAAGGCGTCTTTGCGGTTTTCTAGCTCATGGGCCAGGTTGTTTGTCTCGTTCTGGTAATTATTAAAGAGCCCCTTGTAGTGATCTGCTGTCTTGGTTAGTTCACGGTCTTTTGTCTGAAGAACATGAGCTTTCCAATTCTTAACAACGGTTTCTGCCCTCTCAGTGCGAAATTTAAGATCAGAAATTCGCGTTTTAGTTTCCTGGTTTATTTCCTCAATGAATTTATTCCGTTTCTGAATAGCTTCAATCGCCTCTTTAGATAGTTTTTTATATTCATCATCGAGTAAATCTTTAGTTTTTTCAAACTCAGCAGCTAAAGTATTGGATACCTGCTGTTTTGCATTCTGAAGTTCAGAGCGAATTGAGTTGAGTTCTCTTTCACGCCAAGCAATATAGTTATTTCGAGCGGTTTCTTCTAAATGCTTTCCGCTCGATCTCAGTTTTTCATCGAGCCACGCATTTATTTTCTCGGGGTCCGTGTCATCTAGTATTTGAGAGAATTGATGCCACCGTTTGTCTAGCAGCGCTGATTTTTCTTGGATTCTTGCCCAAGTTTTATTTCGCTTGTTTTCAAGATCTGTTACAAAATTCCGGGCATTCTGTTGTTCCTGTTTAATTCCGCGTGACAGTAAATTGAGAGTCTGCTGACGTTGTTGCTCAGCAGTAATCATCATGGATTTAATTTCGCCTTTGGCACGTTCAAGTTGGCCTTTAAGTTCATTTTTCGCTGCATCAACCTCTTTCTTTACGTTAGACCACTCAGTTCTCTGTTTCTGGCGAAGCTCTCTTTCTTCGTTAGAAAGTTTCTCTAAAGTGTTTTCCATCTCTGTCTCTGAAGATTTTATGCGGTCGTCAAACTGCCTTAGTGTAGTCTCTAATTCTAAAATTTCATTACTCACAAACGTCTCTTGCTCTAAGAGGTCCTTTTGCAATTGCTGAGTAGTGTTTTGGTAATTGCCTTCAAGTTGGCTTTTAAGTGCTATGACTGCTGCTTCAGATTGAGAGATGATGGTGCCCCAGCTCGGAATTAATCGCATAGCACGCGAAATTGCGTTTCGAATTGGTTTCCGGTCCTGCTTTCTGAGAAGATTTGCAAATTCATGTCCGATATATTTAAGTTCATGATTAGTTAGCTCTAGTTTTGCATCGATCAGGTAAGAAGGATTGTCGGCGTTCTCAGTAATGGAGCGATTAAGAGCTCGAAGGATGGCGCCCTCAAGTTGGTTGGTGATAAGCGTATGGTCACTCTCAGTGAGTGCCGCATCGAGTGAGCCATCTTTTCTTAGTGTTGCTTCCACTTTGGCGGGTATGATGAGGATTTTAAACAAACCATCTCTTCGTTCTTCAGGGGTTTTCGAAGCTTTAACGGCAGCGATTAAATCAGCGCTGAGTTGTTCCGAATAGAGATCTGCGGCGTTATCGGCTTTTTCAAGTGGGCCCATTGAGTTCACATAGTCCACCGTTCTCTCGTCGATGGTTTTCTCATGTGATGAAGGGTTTGATGGAGGATTCTCTTCAGTTGCTAGGTGCCTGATGCGATTTTTAAGAAGCGGAAGGTCACCCGTGAGGGTGAGAGTCATTCCGACGAGCAATAATGTAACAGCTAGGCTTCGGAGCTTGAGCGTTGTTAAGGGTTTCATTGGGCGTCCCCTCTTCGTCTGTCTTGTTGGCTTAAGTGATTGTTAAAGATAATCGCGTCAATGCACCCTTCGTTATAACTTACTCCCGCAGAGCTTACTGCCGCGAAGGAGCTAGAGTTTGCAGCCACTTTTCGGCCGAGTTTTTTGCGCGTGATGGGCAGAGATAACTGCGCGGACTGAATGGCCTCTGAGCTTTGGCAAATCCATTGGCGTACAGACATGAAGGGTATACCCTTCTTTTTACTTTTGAAGACCACGTCAGGGTTTGCGCCTTGATCTAGAAGGTAGGCGGCCATTTTATCATTCGGTGACTCGCCGTAGGCTAGGGCCAGCATCAGCGGCGTGATGGGCTGTTCTGGGGTTCCGATGTTTTCGTTAATGTCGGATCCCTTTGCAAGGAGCGCCGCAACGTCAGGTTCCGAGCCGGTAACTACGGCGTGTGAAAGATCTCCCTGATGGGGGGCGATGATGCTCGCGGTGACCTTAATGTTTCGGTCAGAGCAGGCGATTAATCCGAGAGAAAATAGAAATAGAGCAAACAGATCACTCTTTAGGTGCATTCAACTAGGCTAGGTCTGCTTCATGTAATAACCCCATGAAGAGTTCTTGATAGGAGCTTAGAGCTGCGCCCTCCGGCCTCATTCTTTTGGATATACCGGGCGTTGGTATGAGGTGGAGGCTGGAATTCCTCCCTTCGTTCTGTCGAGCGATCTTTCGATTTAAAACCAGTACGCTAGCGACGCTTCAAGTCGGCTCTGATGCATCCACGGTGTTCGAAGAATGAGATGATAAGACCCGCGGGCACCGAGCGTAAACCCATTCCCAATCGGCATGTCATAACTTAAGACGGGGCCCCCGCAAAGGCTGAGGCGGGTCTGGGTTGGGTCGGTTATCCAGGCTATGCCCCCGCGCCACCCTAGTTTAATGCCGTCGTAAAACCCAAAAATTTCAGTAGGATAGTGAAGTCCTGCCTCGAATTGCGTGATTCGCAGTTGTTGATCTGTGGTAAGAAGCGAGTGGTGCCAGTTCAGCGAGAGCGCAAGTTGAGTTGCCACGAAAGTGGTTCCCTCAATGCCCCACGATGCAACCCATGGAGAACCGTCTTGTGTTGCAAGGCTGAAGGTATTGCCCAGGTCGAGTCCTATGTTCATTAACGCGTTACCGCTAAGTTCAGGAATAGGGTGTTGCGGCAGGGCCGCTGCTTGGATGGCGGAACTCATTAATATTATGAAAAGGAGCCATTTTCGGCTAATCTTTTGACAGATCATCGTAGGTCTAGCTTAAAGTCATTCGACAAGAAGGCCAAGATGTAAAATAAGTTATCGCACCGCACCATCGCACAGATGTCATGAGAGTTTTGTGAGGATTTAAAAATTTTAGTGCAATTTGGATCTGTTTTTGCGATGAAGCCTCGACGAATCAAGAGATTGCCAAGAAAGAGACTTGACCCCGTACTCGGGCTCGTCTATTTTCGGGCTCGCTCGAGGCAAGATTTACTCGGGTTCGATTTAGCAAATTTGATTAGAATTAGCGATTTTCGGGAATTACGGGAAAGGAAAGCAGTTCATGCCTACAATTAACCAGCTCATCCGCAAGGGACGCGAAAGCAAGATGTGGAAGACCAAGTCTCCAGCGCTTCAAAGTTGCCCTCAACGCCGCGGTGTATGCACGCGCGTTTACACGACGACACCTAAGAAGCCGAATTCGGCTCTTCGTAAGGTCTGCCGTGTGCGTTTGACCAACGGATTCGAAGTTACTTCGTATATCCCTGGCGTTGGACACAACTTACAAGAACACTCGATCGTATTGGTTCGCGGAGGCCGTGTGAAGGACCTTCCTGGTGTTCGTTACCACACTGTTCGCGGAACCCTTGATTCTCAAGGTGTCGCCAATCGCAAGCAAAGTCGTTCGAAATACGGCACCAAGCGTGCTGCGGCAACTCCTGCCAAGTAATTGATTTGTAACAGAGGTTAAGATTCATGGGTCGTAAAAAGTTTGTTCGTAAACGTGAAATTCTTCCTGATCCAAAGTTCAACGATGTGGTTGTTGCTAAGTTCATCAGTAGTTTGCTGATTCAAGGCAAGAAGTCCACCGCTGAAGCTATTTTCTACGGTTGCGTAGCAGTGATGCAGGATCGCACTGGTGAAGACGGCCTCAAGCTCTTTAAAAAAGCGCTTGAGAACGTAAAGCCTTTGCTCGAAGTGAAGTCTCGTCGTGTCGGTGGCGCAACCTACCAGGTGCCGATTGAAGTTAAGCCCGCGCGGCGTCAGTCTTTGGCGTCTCGGTGGTTGATTGATTCTGCTCGTGGTCGTCCAGAGCACTCCATGGCGGAGCGGTTGGCTGCAGAGATGATTGAAGCGTCGAATGGTCGCGGTGGCGCGATTAAGAAGCGCGAAGATGTACACAAAATGGCTGAAGCCAATAAGGCTTTCGCTCATTACCGTTGGTAATAGAGCATTTTTTAAGGGTGTTTTGAATTGCCCTTAGATTGGCTGTTTGTTCGTTAGTCAGATTATGGTCCCGCTCAGGATGTTCCTATCGAACGATGGATGTCTGGGCGGGATTTTTTTTTATTATTTTCTTCCTGAACCTAGGTGAAGTCCATGGCGCAAGACCCCTCAAAACCCACATCTTTTCAGAATGTCCGTAATATCGGAATAATGGCTCATATTGATGCAGGTAAAACCACAACCACCGAGCGAATTCTTTACTTTACTGGAAAGACTCACAAGATGGGCGAGGTGCATGAGGGAAATACCGTGATGGACTGGATGCCTCAAGAGCAAGAGCGTGGCATTACTATCACCTCAGCTGCCACGACTTGTTTTTGGGGCGATTATCGAATCAATATTATCGATACTCCTGGGCATGTTGACTTCACCATTGAGGTGGAGCGTTCACTGCGTGTTTTGGATGGAGCGGTTGCTGTTTTTTCGGCCGTAGAAGGTGTCGAGCCTCAGTCAGAGACGGTTTGGCGGCAGGCAAATAAGTATCATGTACCCCGTATTGCCTTCGTAAATAAAATGGATCGTGTTGGGGCGGATTTTCTCTCTCTTCTGGATCAGATGAAAGAGCGACTTGCTGCTGTTCCAGTGGCCATTCAGTTGCCGTGGGGTGAGTCCGATACTTATTGTGGGGTATTTGATTTAGTGGCAATGAAGGCGATTCGGTGGCCAAGGGATGCTGAGGGATCGGATTTTGAAATTTTAGATGTCCCAGCCGATCAGTTACCCGTGGTTCAAGAGTGGCGCGAGAAGTTGCTTGAGTCGGTTGCCGAGGTGGATGAGTCTCTCCTGGAGAGGTACTTGGCCGGTGAGGAGCTGTCCTTAGCTGAGTTGACGGCGGCGATTCGCAAGGGCTGTGTGATGTTAAAGTTTGTGCCTGTGCTCTGCGGTACTTCCTTTAAAAATAAAGGTGTGCAGCCGTTATTGGACGCGATCGTGGCTTATCTTCCTTCGCCTGCTGATGTCCCTGCTATTCAGGGGCATGATGTAGTTCATGAAGAGAAGTTGCTTACGCGGAAGTGTAGTTCTGCTGAGCCCTTTTCTGCGCTCGCTTTCAAAATTCAAAATGACCCTTATGTGGGCCAGCTGACCTACTTCAGAGTTTATTCGGGTAAGTTATCGGCGGGTGATGTCGTGCTGAATGCGGCGAAGGGAAAGAAAGAGCGATTGAATCGACTTCTGCAGATGCATGCGAATAAGCGGGATGATGTTCAAGAGGTTCGGGCTGGTGATATCGTTGCCACTGTGGGTTTGCGTTTTACTACGACGGGCGACACTCTTTGTGATCTCGATCACCCCATTCTACTCGAAAAGATTGACTTCCCAGAACCGGTAATTTCAGTGGCGATTGAGCCTAAAACAA
>CANJNU010000025.1 GCA_947475645.1 Bacteriovoracaceae bacterium
GAGATGAAACGCAGCCGAATCAGGATAGCGGTGCAACTCTCGTTGAATCTTTTTCAGTGAGGCCACCGCTTTGGGGCTGGGTCCCAACGGATTTTCATTGGAAGCCATTTTAACAACGCGCTTTAGCTTAAGCTCGCGTTGCGTCTCCTCAATCGGCTTTCCGGGAACATAAGGAACGAGCTTCTGAATATAATCGGGGGCTTTCCATTGTGACATGCGGTTCCAATACTACACCACAGGCCGCACTTTGGCGCAAGCCCACTGGATCGACTCCCATTCTTCCGAGAAACGACTCAACGCATGGGGAACCCACTCTTCGGGCAGAACCCCCATCTCGTCCAATCCAACAGCTGCCACAGGGGCACCCGTAGGATCAATGTTAATGCCCGCATGGAGCAAAACAGACACAGGAGATGCTGTTACAATGGAAACGGAGAGCTTACGAAGTATTTCGAGATCACCGCTCGGTGACGCCTCTGGCGTAAATACGAACAAGTCATCTCCGTCACGTTTTACGCGCCAGGACTTCCCTAACCGGCCCGCCATAGAATTCAGACTTTCACCTAAACTTGCCATAAAGAGGCGCTGCATAAATACGCCCTCGCGCAGACCCATGCCAAAAAACTCGCCAATAAAATGGACCATCTTACGCGCGGCAATATGATCGTTCGCCAGGCGATCTTCCCAATCCACCATGTGATCCGTCTTGACCTCACACGGGCCCATAAACGCACCGATCGCCGAGCCGCGCAGGCCCATCTCGCTGAGTAGAAAGTGAGGGCGAAGCTCAGGTCCAAAGTAGGAGCGTTCTTGAGTTGAAAACAGCGTTTGCATGAAAAGGTACCTCGACACTTGTGGTAGCAGGCGTGCGTTATTTTGGGTTAATTTTGAAGGGCTCTCGCTAATCTGCGACACGACTCACACTTTCCGCAGGGCTCGGAGGCCCCATGGTAGCAGCTCCAAATTTTTCCAAAGGGAAACGGATACTCAAGTTTTCGAATTTCGGCCACAATTTGGCGCTTATCCATTTGAGTCGTATAGCAATACACACGGACTCCATTCGCGGTCGACATTGCGAGCGCAGTGGTGGCCCGATTTAAAAACTCCTCCGAGTTATCGGGGAACGTGGTGGCCTCTTCGCGGTTAAATCCAACCACCACACGAGCAGCATTCATGCGCTCAGCAAACGCGGCGGCTAGGTTAATCAGTATTCCATTTCGATTAGGAACCCAAACCGACTTCGCAGACGCTTGCGTAACCTGGGTATCATCGAGAACCGAGGGATCGAGCTGCGGAACCTCTTGTTCCGTAGAAGTGAGTGAGCTTCCGCCCATCGCCCCTAACCAGGGAAGTTCGATCAACTGATGCGGAACACCATATTCCTGGCAAAGCGCACGGGCAGCCTTGCATTCAGGAGTAAAAGCGCGCTGACCGTAGTTCACAGTAAGAGCTAGAACAGGCTGATCGTGAGCAGCACAAAGCGCCAAGTTCGCGGCCGAATCTAAGCCGCCCGAAAGCAAGATAACCGACCGAACCTTTTCACTCATGAAAGCCCCTCAAATGACGCGGTTCTCAACCAAAAGTATGCGGCAACCTCTAATTAAAATACGAGGCGGAACAGCGCTCGTTTTCCCAGATGGTGACTTTCTGAATCCAGGTCTCGTCGTTGTTCACCTGTAAGGACAAACGATCAAAGGCCAACTTTGCGATCGCTTCAGCCGAAGGATTAATGTCTTTAAAATCAGGCAAGGTATTCAAATCCTGGTGATCCCAGGGCGCAATTAAATCTTTCGCCGCCGTCTTCAAGGTTCTGAAGTCAATCGCCATTCCGATCGAATCGAGGCGTTTCGAACGAGCAAATACCTCTAATCCCCAATTATGGCCATGCGGACGCGCACAATCACCGGGATAACCCTCGAGATGATGGGCAGCAGGAAAATCTAACTTCACTCTCAATTCAAACATGTTGGCCCTCTTCTCTTAAATTGAGTCAAAATGCAACGCGTTAGATGGATTTTACAGAAATGTCGGCCTGAGCGAGGCGGGCTTTGCGACGATAGAAGCGAAACTCGGGAACCCCTTTGCGTATCGCTTCGAAGTACTTCTTTGTTCCGGTGGGCTTAAAATCTTTGCGAACCAAAAGCTCATCCATGCGAGCGGGTCCTACATTATATGCAGCAACGAGGTAATAAGGCGAAAGTCCCTTATAGTGGTCTCTTAACCACGCCAAATAATGGATTCCGATCTGAAGATTAAAGAAAGGATCCTGAAGGGCACTGCGCATTCTCTCTATGCTCATTCCGGCGTGAGGCGCCAAGGTAAGTCCAGTCGCCGGCATAATTTGCATCAAGCCCACGGCCCCCACGGGCGACTGAACTTTGATTCGAAAGCGGCTTTCGACCTGAACAAGCGACAACACGAATGCGGGGTCGAACCGATAATAGCTACAAAGCCGCATTAAGTGTGCGGCCAGCTTCGGCGCCTGTGAACGCGGAAATAAATCGAGTCGGTCTTGAAAAATTTCGACAACACGCGACTCAGGCATCGTGGTCTCGCCGAACAGACCAATCAAGCCATGGCTGGGTCCGAGTGAGAAGCTCAGGTCATCAGTCGGATCGGCTTGCAAACCGGTCGCTCCCGAAAGACCTAAGGTCATAACGACTGCAACTGCTACAGCAGTCGTAAACGGAATCAAAAGTGAGGATATCGTACTAAAACGCTTCATATTCAAGGCTGGCCGGACCTTATCCATCCGATACCTGCCTGTAAAGCAGTAAAAGCCCTAAAACTATGCAACACAGAGCCAAAAATGGCTCATTTTGATCTTATTAACGCTTAGCATCCACCCGAAGGGTCGGGGATTAAAAGGAATTTTGACTTTCGCTCGAAAGGTCAAAAATCATGGAATAAGCGTCTTCGTTGTTCGAATAAAATGCTTTTCTCACATGAGAAATGGTGAAGCCCAGCGTCTGATAGAGCCCAATCGCCGCCGCATTCGACTTCCTGACTTCTAAAATAACGCGCTTGCATCCAGACTTTGCGGCCTCTGCAATTGCCTTGCGAACGAGAAACTTGGCCACGCCCTTCCCTCTGAAGGCCAAACCACTGACCACATTCAGAATGTGGCACTCTTCCAAAATCAGCCAAAAGGTAATGTAGCCGGCGATCACTTCATCGGTCTCGTCGTCGGTCATCAGCCAAAAGCGACAAAAAGACTTACCCAATTCATCTTCAATATTATGAACGGTCCAGGGTGCAACATGTAGGGCACGCTCCATCTGAGCAACCGTCTTCAAATCAGAGGGCGTCATCGGACGAATACTGAATCCGGGCACAGCCACCTGATGGATTTTAAAGTTCTCTGGATTCTCGGTTGGGTCGTCGTTTCTTTCGTTCATAAAATAAGAATCAGGTGGTTCGCATAAGTAACTGCAAAAATCCATGCAAAATCGCGAGAGATTTTCCAATTCCCGTGTTATTTCCCAAAACACTATGAGCGTAGACCAAACACCCGCCGCACTTGCCGATTTTCAAGAACCCGAGATTCATTCCGACCTCGAGACCCTGAGACACTCCTGTGCTCACATTATGGCTCATGCGATTAAGAGGCTCTGGCCCCAGGCCAAGTTCGGAATCGGCCCCACGGTCGAAAATGGCTTCTACTATGACATTGATTTGGACGTCAAACTCACGCCCGAAGACCTTCCAAAAATCGAAAAAGAGATGCAACGGGTCATTAAGCACAACCAGGCCTTTGTTCGTAAAGAACACACCATTCCGGAAGCTCTTGAACTCTTCAAAGCGCTTGGCCAAGCCTACAAGCTCGAAATTATTACTACTTTGCAGGCCACCGGCGCAACTTCGGTAAGTACCTATACAGAGGGCGACTTCGTCGACCTTTGTCGCGGCCCTCATCTTGAACGCACAGGCAAAATCAAAGCATTCAAGATGATGTCTCTTGCGGGTGCCTATTGGCGCGGCAAAGAGACCAACCCCCAACTTCAACGTATCTACGGCACCGCTTTCCTTTCTAAAGAAGAGCTCGACGAGTATATCTTCACGATCGAAGAAGCGAAGAAGCGCGACCACCGAAAGCTTGGAAAAGACCTCGATCTTTTTAGCTTCCATCCCGAAGCTCCCGCTAGCCCCTTCTTCCATCCTAAAGGGACTGTCGTTTACAATCGCCTCGTTCAGTACGTGCGCGATCTTTATGGCCCCTACGAGTACGAAGAAATTATTACTCCCCAAATTTTGGACGTCTCGCTTTGGCATAAAAGCGGCCACTACGATAACTACAAAGACAATATGTACTTCACCCAAATCGACGAGCGCGAATTTGCCGTGAAACCCATGAACTGCCCTGCAAGTACGTTCGTGTATTCGTCACACAAACGGTCTTATCGCGACTTGCCTTTGCGATTCGCTGACTTCGGAAGGCTGCACCGTTACGAGAAGTCGGGCGTAACCGCTGGACTTACCCGCGTGCGCTCGTTCTGCCAAGACGATGCCCACATCTTCTGCACTCCCGATCAAATCGAAATCGAAATGAAACGCACTGCAGATATGATTCTCAAAACCTACGCTTTATTCGGTTTTGATGAAGTGAAGATCGCACTTTCAACTCGCCCCGAAAAACGCACCGGCTCTGATGCCCTTTGGGAGAAAGCCGAAGGCGCTCTGAAGAACGTTCTCGACGGCATGGGGCACCCTTACGACATTAACGAAGGCGATGGCGCTTTCTACGGGCCAAAAATCGACTTTCGCGTTCGCGATGCATTAAAACGCTATCATCAGTTGGGCACGATTCAACTCGACTTCAACATGCCCGAGCGCTTTGAGCTGGCCTACACTTCGAGCGACAATACGGCCCAACGGCCTGTGATGGTTCACCGCGCTGTTTTAGGATCGCTTGAGCGCTTCATCGGCGTGATGCTCGAACACTGCGCGGGATCACTGCCTTTCTGGCTGGCTCCCGTTCAGGCTCGCGTAATTCCAATTAAAGACACACACAACGATTACGCTTATGGCTTCCGAAGCGCACTTCGCAAACTGGGTGTTCGCGTTGACATCGACGATCGAAACGAATCGATGGGCCTGAAAACCCGCGAAACTCAAATCTCGAAGATTCCCTTCGCACTGGTCGCTGGCGACCGAGAAATGGAAGCGGGCCAATTCGCCGTTCGAAAATACGGCGAAAAGGAAAGCCAAGTCATGACCCAGGAAGAGATTATTGCGCTGTTTAAGTCACTTAATAGCGTGCCTTACATCGCCTAGGCTCCCGATTACCACAGATCAAACGGGTATGAAGAAACCTTCATACCCATTTGATCGTATACCAGTTCATAATAAAGGTAATGTACTGGGTAACTAAAAAATCACGCTGTGCTATTCCTTCCCTTTTCTATCCTCTCTGGGTGGCACTCTTTTGCTCGTCGTGTTTTGGATTAAACGCCAGTAAAACAACTGCAACGTCCACCCCTACCACCTCGACTCAAACGACATCAGGCAGCGGTGGAAGCAGCGGTGGCAGTACCAGTACAGTAGTCAGTAGCTTGTCTGATTCAACCGCCGCCAACTTTCAAGAAGGAACATCGAGTGGGCTTGCCTGGAGTACAGCTGTTTCAGGCCTCACCGAAAAAGCGATCACTGAATTTCCTTCCGGCTTCAACACCTCAGGACTGATCCTTCACTACTCGTTTGAAGACGCAGACGATGCAACTCTATTTGCAGACTCGTCACCTTCCAGCTCGACACTTTCACACTTGCTCACTTGTGTGGGCTCAGGCTGCGTGGGGCGCACTACCAGTTACAATCGCGGAAAAGCCATTTCCACAAATTCGGCACTGGCTCGCTACCTGCAGCTCGACACTTCGCACTCTTTGGCCGGACTCCCCTCGGGAAGCTCAAGTCTCTCTGTTTGCGCATGGGCACTCTATGACGATTCTAATTCCGACAGGTTTCGCATGATCTTTGCCTACGGCAATGGAATTGATGGTTCTACCTCCAATCAAGCCATTGTACTGGGAGCTGACTATGCCAGCCTGGTGGGAGGTGAATTTTACAATAGAACACTCGCCTCGAGTTTCTGGGTGGCGAATCAATGGCAATACGCCTGTATGACCTACGATGGAACTGCAATAAAACTTTATGGAAATGGCGTGCTTCTTACGACCGAAAATAGAACCCTAAATTTGCAGCCCGGAGACCTGAGGATTGGAGCCCAGCTTTCGGCCTACGGAGGCTATTGGCATGGGGGAATTGATGAAGTTACGTTTTGGAACCGCGATCTGAGTTCGACCGAAATTCAAACTCTTTATGATTTTTCGAAGAGAAGCTCAACCTTCTCATTTATTTCGCGAGTGATGAATTTCGGAACCAACCTGACTACTGGAACCTTCAGCATCAAAGCCCCCCTTCCCTACGGCAAACCGCTTCCGGACCATCAAGTGAACGAAAGTGGTTTCTCTCAGGGTGTAGATATGAGCCAAAACGTACTGCTCTATCACCTGGATGAATCGACAGGAACTCTCGCCGAATCATCGGGGGCGACAGGGGCAACAGCAATTTGCACCGGAAGTGCGTGCCCGACCCTAGGAGCAACGGGCTTATTTGGAAAAGCGGCCAGTTTTTCTGACGGAGTAAGCGGACAATTTCTCGACGTCTCTGCCACCTCTGATTCTTCGCACGCCATTCCGTCGGGCACCCATGCCTTTTCTTACTGCAGTTGGGCCACGATGGATGCCTCGCGGAGCTATCAGTGGATTCTTACCGTAGGGAAGGCCGAGACGGTGGCTCAAGCTGCGGCAATTGGGGCCAGGGGTACACAGTTACTCGCAGGACTTCACCACTCAGTCGGGCTAAGCGTCGATAATTTTTGGCAGGTAGGCGTTTGGAATCACGTTTGCCTGACCTACGATGGCGCCTCAACGAACGGCTACCTTAAGCTTTACGGAAATGGTGTGCTCAAACAATCGACCCAATTCACGCCCGATATTCTTCTCGATAAAACTTATATTGGCGCCAGTCGTGCGTTGGGCTACGACGGCGAGTTTTGGAATGGCTCGATCGATGAAGTAGCCATCTGGACGAAGGAGCTTCTGCCCACTGAGATTAGAAATCTGTACCTTCGCGGAGCCATCAAACTGAAGGCTCAGGGTCGTATCTGCACCGAAACAAACTGTTCCGGAGTTTCGTTTGCAGGCACCGACGGAACGTCCGCCACCTCCTTCGATCTGACAAACTTTACCCAGCTTACTTCGGGCTTTAGCCTCGCTTGGCCAAGCGCATTCTCAAGTATTTTCAGTGGCTTCTATTTTCAATATAAGCTGGCAATCGATTTCAACTCGACCGTGGCAGGAACTCCCGATTCTCCTGTAATTACCGAAGTTAAGCTTCAGCGCTAAAATACTCGATTAAAAGGCCCTTCTGTCAAGAAAACTTCACACGCTTTGAGTATGAATTTCGGCCAAAATCATTGCAAAATAAGGGAGTGATCTCCGCAAACGAATGTCCCGTGTTCTTGCGTATTCTGGCAAGCCTCCCTTTCATTCTTGTACGCCTCCCTTGGGCGATGCTTGCGTTCTCTATTTCGTGCGTGGGTTTTAATTCTGAGAAAGCCGTCCTTGATGGCGAGTCCACCCCTACCACCTCGACTCAAACGACATCAGGCGGCAGTGGAAGCAGCGGTGGAAGTGCATCGCCCACCGAATATGGAACTGTTCGCTCAGTTAATCTTTCTGCGAATTCAACTTCGGGTGCGGTAATCTGGGACCCCACTCAAACCTCAACCGACACCGATTACGGCGTGGCTAGCCTGCCCCCTGGCCTTGAATCAACTTTGGTGTTTAGATTACGAGGAAATGAAACGCTCATAGACAATGCGGACGGAACGAAGGGTTTTGAGTACTTGTACACAAACTCTGCAGATTCAACGAAAAGTGGAATTTTTAGAGCTCAATGCAGA
>CANJNU010000026.1 GCA_947475645.1 Bacteriovoracaceae bacterium
AACCGCCTCTAAGATGTCGAGAGGCGTGCCTACTCCCATTAAATAGCGGGGTAGTTGCCGAGGAAGGAGTGTCGCTGTGATCTCGGTGAAGTCTTCGCGTTGCTGTTTTGATTCGCCCACAGCGAGTCCACCAATAGCGAACCCATCGAACGGCAGAGCGCAGAGGGTCTCGACACTTTGTTTACGTAAGTCTTCGAAACAAGCGCCTTGTGCGATTCCAAAGAGGGCTTGAGGTGAGTTCTCGCGCGCTTCGAGGCTTCTTTTTGCCCACCGATGTGTGAGTTCCATCGCCTTGAGGGCTTGCTTGTGTGACGAAGTGGATGGAATGCACTGATCGAGTACCATCATCACGTCGCTGCCGATGGCTTTTTGAACGCGAATGCTTTCCTCGGGTGAGAGCAGGTGGAGTTTTCCATCTACGTAACTTTGAAACTTCGCACCCGCCTCAGTAATGGCTCTTGAATGAGGGAGTGAAAAAATTTGGTAGCCGCCGGAGTCTGTGAGCACAGGCCCGTTCCAGTTCATGAAACGGTGAATTCCGCCGAACTTTTTGAAGACCTCGGCACCAGGGCGCAGCATGAGGTGGTAGGTGTTCGCAAGCAACATGCGCGAACCGACCTGCTTTAAATTGTCGACGGTAAGCCCCTTTACGGTGGCCTGGGTGCCCACGGGCATAAAGATAGGCGTCTGCATGGTTCCATGCAGTGTTGTAAAGTGGGCGGCGCGTGCCCGTGTTCCAGTGGCCTCTTTTTCGATTTGAAAGTTTAAACGGCTCACAGCTTAATCCTACCGGACGAGTTGGTAAATGACGATAAAGTGAAGCCCTGCACCGATGATCGTGAAGGCATGAAACAGTTCGTGATAGCCGAAAATCCCGGGCGAGAGCTTGGGCCATCGTAAAGCATAACAAGCAGCTCCCAGAGTATATGCTATGCCACCGACGAGGATGAGTCGAACCTGGTTAAGCCCCAGTGATTCTCGAATTGAGCCAAAATAAGGAAATGCAAGCCACCCCATGGCAACATAAAATAAAGCAGTGAGGACTTTCGGTGCCTTAACCCAGAAGACCGATTGCAGAATTCCTCCGAGAGCAGCGATCCACATCACGGTAAGAAGTTGATGACGAGCTGGATCGGAGAGCGCAAGAAGGCAAATAGGGGTGACGGTGGATGCGATTAAAATATAGATCGCAGAATGGTCAAGGCGTTTCATGACTGCGCGCTGCGCGGGTTCCCAGTGAGGGCGATGATAGACGGCGCTAATTCCAAAGAGGAGCAATAGCCCCATCGAGTAGACGAGGCTGGAAACGAAGGCGATTGAGGTGGAGCTTTTGGCGAGCAGAAGTGCGCAGGCGCCCAGGGCTACAAAGAACGCTTCTTGATGGAGGTATCCACGAAGAAGAGGTTTTTTAAGGATTTGAGGGAGTATAATCATGGTTTACTCGGTGAGTTCGCGTGCGCCGACATAGCTGAGGTAGAGAGCTGCACCCTGAATGAGATGATACAGTGAGTTGAAGTTAAAATACCTAGGGTGCAACGAGATTTTGAACACTTGCACGGCGGCTGCCAAAAATGTGAAGAGTACACCCGCTACTCCCCAGAGAATTTTTTTGCTCGGCCTGCGTTGATAAGACAGAAGAAAGGTGATGAGCAAAAAAAGCGTGGAGGGGATATAGTTAACGATGGCAAAGAGAAAGTCTCGTAGTCCGTTGAGAACAGCAAGACAGTATGCCAGGCACTCGACTGCCGCGAGAGCGGTTAGGTTTCGCGCAAGCTTACCCTGAAAGACCGTATGCAATGTGGCTCCCCAGAGGGCCAGTGCTGCGAGTGCTAGCGAAATGAGGGTTGCAGGCCAAAGTACATGGTTTCCTCTAGATCCATGCTCGTTAAAAAAACCATGAACCGTTCCACCAATGAAGGGGGGGAGGGTGAGAGCAAAAAACACGAAACTATACCAAAAACGAAGGGTCGGATTTCGTGATTTGCTCTTCCAAAGGAGCACAGCAAGCCAAAATGATTCAATGCAGAGAAGGTAATCGGTAATGGCGACATCGGGTTCGGTCATAGAAATGAGTCTACACCAACTGAGTCATGAAGTTTAAGTGCGATAGTATAGCGCATTGAGTTAATTTAACTTGTTCTCACGTTTCTGTTGCGCCCGGAAGGAGTGGATTGTAGTCAAGCGTTGAACTCATGGAATCGCACTCCCTTTCGCGTAGAAATTTCATTAAGTCTGCGGGTAGCTCGTTACTCGGTGCGCTCGCTCTTCCGTCGTTAGGGGGGGGGGCCCCTTGGGCGCGCGCGTTTGATGAAATCGAGAACTCGGCATTGGACCCCATCTCTCGAGTGCCCTGGGGGTATCCGAGCAGTACCGAATTTAACGGTGACTTGCCTGATTTTCCACACGCTCTTTTTTGGGATAAATGGAATACGCTGAATCAGCTCGGTGGAATTCCAACACCTACTGAACGAGTTCCCCTTTTGATTATAGGTGGTGGAGTATCGGGCCTACTTGCGGCATGGAGCTTACGAGACGAGCATCCCTTGGTATTGGAGCAGGCGCGAGGACTGGGCGGAAATGCTAAGGGCGAGCAGTGGGGCAAATTAAAATACTCCATCGGCTCTGCCTATCTGAGTGAGCCCACGCCCGGTGATGAGGTGGATTTACTGCTTCGTGAGCTAGAAATTAGAGATGAATTTCGAAGCGAATCGAGTTCGAGTAGCCGGATACTTCTGAACGGAAAATTAAGTTCAGAATTGTGGAGCGGGGCTCCTCATGTGCTACGCCGTTTTATGGAGCTAGGACAAAAAGACTATCCGTCCATTCCATTCGAATTAGGTAAAGGTCTTGATTTTGATCGTTGGAAGCAATGGGATGCCCTGAGTTTTGAACAGTGGTTGAACAAAGAATTTGGTCCATTACCCGAATTGATCCACGAATATCTAACTCTCTATTGCTGGTCATCTTTTGGAATGGAATTGAGTGAAGTGTCGGCTACTCAAGCCTTAAACTTCTTAACGTCCGACCTAAAAGGGGTGATTGCAGCCCCTGGAGGAAATGCGGTCATTGCACAATCCTTAATTCGAAAACTTCGAGAGCAAGGAGTGATGTTTCGTTCAGACTCACTTGTTGCAGATATTCAAGTGAAGGATGACGGAGTAGATATTTGCGTGATGACCGCGAACCGATCGCTTCGAACGATCCGCGCCGAGCGCTGTATTGTGGCCGCTCCTAAGTACATGGCTCGGATGATGATTGACGAGCTTCCACGCGCTCAGAGCGAGGCAATGGGACGCATGGGATATCGCGCCTACTTAGTCGCCAATGTACTTCTGAATCAGCGAGTACACTCGCCGTCTTACGAGCTATTCCGGCTGGAGGCGCATAAAACTGGAAATCCCCAAGAGGAAACACGCGAACGCCCTTTCACCGACCTCTGTTTTGCTGGGTGGGCCGCTTCCGATTCAATTTCTCAGTCAGCCCTGACCATTTATAAAGCCATGCCGTTCGAAGGTGCGCGTCACTTCTTGTTCTCGAACTTTGCGCACCAGAAGTATAAAAATCAGATCGAGAGAGGTGTTCCAGAGGTTTTGGCGCAGCTGGGAATTCAAGAATCCTCTATTGCTGGAATTCGGATGACACGGTGGGGACACGCAATTCCGGCCGCATCGCGAGGTTTTTTGAGCGAAGGTACGTCTGATCAAGTAGCTGCGCCTTTTCGGGGCAAAGTATTTTTTGCGAACCAAGACAATTACGCAAATCCCAGTTTTGAGTCGGCATTTGCGGCTGCACGAAGCGCTGTAGCAGCACTGAGGCTCGGCTAGAGGGTGCCCATCCTTCCGTTTTCATAGTCCACAAAAGCTTGTCTCACTTCCTCTTCAGTGTTCATCACGAAGGGGCCGTAACCCACAATCGGTTCGTTGAGCGGTAAACCGTTCAGGAGGAGAATCTGAGTCGCTTCTTCGGCTTTAAACGCAAACTGGGTACCTTGGGTTTCGAGCACCGCCATCTCGGCGGTTTTGATAGTTTCTCCACTCGGAAGGGTAATTCGCCCCCTCAGTACAAAAAGTGCGGTTGTGTACCCCTCGGTGGTCTCGAACTGGGCGCCAGCTCCCGTCTGAATCTGAATGTCCCAGACATTGATCGGACTAAAAGTTGAGGAGGGACCCTTATTACCCTGATATTCCCCGGCAATGACTCGTACGGATCCGGCCGATTGGGGAAGATCGACCTTGGGAATCTGTGCCGTTTCAATTGCCTGATACTTGCCTGGGGTCATTTTATTTTTCTTCGGTAGGTTGACCCAGAGTTGGATCATCTCGAAGGGGCCGCCCCGGCTTGCGTAATCGCGACCATGAAACTCTTCGTGCACGACTCCCGCTCCGGCGGTCATCCATTGTACATCGCCTGGTCCGATTCGTCCGCCACCACCCGATGAGTCTCGATGCTCTACTTCTCCTTCGTAAACGATCGTCACAGTTTCGAATCCACGGTGAGGATGCTCACCTACACCGCGACGTGCGGAGGTGGGTGGAAATTCGGCAGGGCCCGCGTAGTCCATTAAAAGGAAAGGCGAAATTTTATCGGCAATGTCGTTATACGAGAATAGGGTTCGAACTGGAAATCCGTCACCGACCCAGTGGCTCCCCCGACTGCGTTGAATAAACGAAAGTTTTTTCATTCGATGTTTCCTTGAGGGCTGCTTGCTTCGATTTCTTGTTTAATTTTACCCATATCGAGAGTTTGAATTTTTTGAATGAGCTCAGTGAGCGCGCTTTCGGGAAGGGCGCCTGCTTGTTCGAAAATAAGCGTATTTTGGCGAAAAACCATCAAGGTAGGGATGGAGCGGACCTGGAATGCTGCAGCAAGCTCTTGTTGGGCCTCGGTGTCTACCTTCCCAAATACGACCCCTGGAAATTGGCCTGATACTTTTTCAAAGGTGGGGCCGAACATTCGGCATGGACCGCACCAAGAAGCCCAGAAATCGAGAATAACGGTCTCATTCTGATCCATCGTTTGATCGAAGTTTTCTTTCGTAATCTCTAGAGTGGCCATTATGGACTCCATTTGTAAGTAGTTTTGACCCAGCATGAACAGATAACTTCTGTTATAGCGTGGGTGATGACACAAAAGCCACTGCCGGCCTTATTTCAAGAGGGAATTCGCTTTGAATGCCAGGGAACTGCTCAATGTTGCCTGTCGCGTGGCTCCTATGGGTATGTCTATTTGACTTTGAAGGATCGGCAGCGGATGGCCAAGGTTTTGAAACTCAGTACGCTGGCATTTACACGGACCCATTGCGCAAAGACCGATGGACATTTTCACCTTAAGGCGCCCGAGAAAGATTGTCATTTCTTGATTGGAACAAGATGCTCGGTTTATTCAGGCCGGCCGGAGCAATGTAGAACCTGGCCATTCTGGCCTGAGAATCTGAACTCTAAGACGTGGAACGCCGAGATTGTTCCCTTCTGTAAGGGTGTCGGAAAAGGGCGTCTTTACTCGACAGCTGAGATCGAAGTCCTGGCAAAACGGGATCCAATTAGATAAATATATGAAATGATAGTATTTTACTTTCTAGGCTTGAGTAATCACCCAGAAAGTAACCGCTGAACGAACCCTTTGACACGAAGCGTAAAATTCAGTAAGAACCCGCTATGAAGACATTGACGTGCTCTGTAGCGGCCCTAGCGGCGGCGCTTTTTCTCTCTCATGGTAATTCATTTGCATATCGACTTGCTCCACCAGTTTCAGCAACGATGCATGCACTGTCTCCCTTGTATGAAACTGTGGGTTGCGACTATCGTATTGTATCTCGTGACTCCGGCCGTGTATTGCGAGGAGGCGCTGAGTTAATCGACGCGACTCGTTGGGATTCATTCCCCCCTGCTGATATTTTCTATGAAAGTTTCGATGCTCAGACCGGACTGTTAACCTCACTTGCACTGGGTGGACATTGGATTGGCGACTTCTCGGAGAATTCAACGTTGAAGCTGGTTCGGCAGACCACTCACTTGGTGAGTGGTGGAATGATCGAGACTTCGGAAGTTATTTTTGATGTTTCATTTAATCCTAAAAAAGACAGGCAGATCATTAGACCTATCAGTGATTTAGCTGATTTCGTGATGAATTGTGCAGATTTTGGCAAGAAAGAATCGCAAGAAAAAGCTAATTTCATCTGGGAACACTTAAATAAAAGTTTAAATTTTGAGCGCGAGATTCAGATTGTTGGCTTTAAATCTCAGGGTTTTAAAAGAGATTATGGAAGTCTGATTCGTGCCCAGATTGAGAAAGCTTTTACTGTGCAAAACTACTCGATGAATGGAAATGATTCATATCATTGGCTGGCCCTTAATCTTGATGTTACTCAGAGCGAACGCACTGAGAGTGTAAACTGTGGTTTTTTGAATCTCGCCAAGTGCACCCGTTACTATGAGGTTTGTACGGTCACAGCCAAAGTCGATGGGCCGGTCGTTCCTCATCTTCGTAAAACCCATGTATTTACTAGCGAAGTACCAAAGCGTCCCGATCCTAAAGATAATAGCATCGCGAATCGACTGCCCGATAACTCTGAAGCAATGTGCCAGGATGCCGTAAATCAAGTTGTGGATGCTTTGACCGTTGGGCTGTGATTGAGAAGCATTGAATGCTAGTGATTAGCCGATCTTTTCAGATTCCAGATTCCGAGATCGAGCTCACCTACGTTCGAAGCTCTGGTCCGGGTGGGCAGAATGTAAATAAAGTGAATAGTAAGTGCCAGCTAAGATGGAATGCGCAGGAGAGTGCTAGCGTACCATTTTTATTGCGAGAACGTCTTTTAATGTATTTGAAGTCGCGTCTCACTCGAAGTGGCGACTTAATTGTAATGGATGACTCGTATCGCGATCAGCCCCGTAATCGTGAGGCCTGCTTCGTTAAGTTTAAGTCTCTTTTGTTAGAAGCCATTCATATTCCGAAGCAACGTAAAGACACTCAGCCCACGCGCTCAAGTGAGCGTAGGCGAGCGAATTCGAAGCGAAAACAATCAGAGAAAAAGAGCCTGCGGGGACGCGTGGGTCAAAGTTGAATCTTATCTCCCGCTTTCGAAAGGTGGATCGGTCGAATTCCACATTGCATGAGTCGACTTTGGTAGGCGTGGCCCTGGTGAATCAGTCGCTGCGATGCCCCTGAAACAGACCGCTGACGGTTTGAGCGGCACCGATGAACTCAAGTTCGATCATTGAGCAGGAACATGCAACCGGGGTTCCAAAGACTGTGGTGTGTAGATTGCATCGCGCTAAGCTCACTAGGAGCGTTCCATGAAAGAAAGTAAAGTATTGGTGGTTTTTTTCTCCAGAGGCGGAACAACGCGAAAAGTGGCCGAGGCGCTTCATGAGCAGATCGGTGGCGAGTTAGTTGAGGTTCATACTCGACACTATCCGAAGGGGATCCGAGGCTATTTTCGAGCAGGGCTTGATTCACTCGTAGGTCGATCGATTCCGATTCGCTTCGCGGCGCTCCATGATTCGGACTACGACCTAGTGGTCATCGGTACTCCTGTTTGGAATGCTTCACTCTCTGCGCCGATTCAAAATTTCATCACTCATTCGCTACCCGAAACACAGCGGGTCGCCTTCTTTCTGACCTACGGCGGGTCTGGAGCCAAGCGAGTGTTTGGTCAAATGGAGGGGCTCACGGGCAAGCATCCTCTTGCTGTCCTGGCCGTATCGGATTCTGAGGTGCGTCGCCGGAAATATGGTCCGAAGGTCAAAGCATTTCTTAACTCGCTTCGCACTGCAAACGATCGCCTCAAGCATGGACCTTCGAAAAAGGCTGCTTAGTCGAAGAAGAATCGAATAATCTCATCTCGTTGGTTTCTTGCGTCACTTAAGCCAAGATCTACAAGCCTTCGCGTGTAATTGCGATCGAATGCAATATAGCTGAGAAGATCAC
>CANJNU010000027.1 GCA_947475645.1 Bacteriovoracaceae bacterium
GCAGCACCGGCTCCAGTTGCAGTTGCGGCAGCACCGGCTCCAGTTGCAGTTGCGGCAGCACCGGCTCCAGTTGCAGTTGCAGCACCGGCTCCAGTTGCAGTTGCGGCACCGGCTCCAGTTGCAATGCCCAAGATGATTGCCCCACCGGCTTCTGGCGGGGGGGGGGCAGCAGCCATCCAATTGGCGGGTAATATGACCTTGCGGCTAAGTTACGAGTACGAGGGAAATGAAGTGACGATCGGATTTGTTGACGGCGCTTTGCGTCTGGAAATGAGCGATGGCACAGAGTTTAAAATTCCGATGCGTCGTACGGCCTTGAGAAACGCGGCTTAAGTCGCTAGACTGAATCGATGTTGCGACTCACCGGTGGAGAATTCCGTGGACGTTCCATTCAAACTCCGCCCGAACGAGCAGGGAAATCATTCCTCCGTCCAACTCAAGCGAAACTCCGGCAAGCCCTGTTCAACTCGATTCAAGGTCGAATTGAAGGAGCCAAAGTTCTCGATCTTTTTAGTGGCTCGGGCGCTCTAGGATTCGAAGCCCTCTCACGAGGGGCCGAGTCGGTTGTATTTGTAGAAGACTCGCGCATAGCAGTTCGGCTCATCGAAAAGAATGCCGAGACTTTGGGTGTTCGCGAGCGCATGAAAATTTTTGGCGACTCGGTAACGAAGGTTCTTCAACGTGTTCAGGGTGAATCGCCTTTTGATATCGTGTTTGCTGATCCTCCTTATGAGGGCGACTGGGAAACGTGGTTGCTGAACGAGATGCCGTGGAAAGATGTTTTGGTAGTCGAGGGAATTTTTTGCCTGGAGTGGGGCATAAAGAAGTCCAAGGTCGATTCAGTTCCCGAAGTAATTTCGGTGCTGACTAAAATTCGCGAAAAAAATTATGGGGACAGTATCCTCACCACTTACCAGAGGTCATCATGACGGCGAGGCGCGCGATTTATCCTGGTTCCTTCGATCCGATCACCAACGGACACTTGGATATTCTAGATCGGGCACTTTCGATTTTCTCGGAAGTGACCATTGTCGTTGCGGGAACGGGTCAAAAGAACCCCCTCTTTACGCCTGAGGAGCGAGTTCAGCTGATTGAAGAGGTTGTGGCAGACCGAAAGCACGTAAAAGTCGATCGCTGGCCCGGGTTGATTATGGATTATGCGCACAAAAATAATATTCACGCTGTGGTGCGTGGACTACGTGCAGCCAGCGATTTTGAATATGAATTTATGATGGCCAGTATGAATAAGCAGATTAAGGCCGACGTCGAAACTGTTTTTATGATGACGGCACAGAATTTATATTTTGTCAGTTCCACCATGATTAAAGAACTCTTTCATTATGGGGGTGACGTGTCGCCCTACGTTCCCAATAGTGTGTGTGATCGGTTGAAACAGAAAATTCCATTAAAAAAGGGGAAGTAAATGAGCGAGCCCTTTCGTCCCATCTTTTCATCGAGGCTCAATGGAGTTTCTGAAAGTGCTACTCTTAAGCTGAATTCGTTAGTCACTCAAATGCGTTCACAAGGAATTGATGTGGTGAATTTCACTACAGGCGAGCCCGATTTTGCCGTACCCGAAGCAGGAAAAATTGCCGCTAAGGCAGCCATCGACGCTAATCGCTCGAAATACACTCCCACTGCGGGTATTCCTGAGTTACGTGAATCAGTGGCGCTCAAAACGAATCGGCAACAACCCTCGGTCGCTGCAGTACGGCCTTGGAAGGCTGCAGAGGTGATTATCACCAATGGGGGCAAACAGGCGCTTTTTAACGCCTTCTTTGCGCTACTTAACTCGGGTGATGAGGTCATTATTCCCTCCCCGTTTTGGCTCAGTTATCCTGAGATGGTGAAACTCGCAGGTGGAGTTCCTTGCTTCATTGAAACGACTACGGCTTCGGGTTTTAAAATGACTCCCGATCAGTTAAGGGCTCAGCTCACCGAACGCACAAAAATTTTGGTCATTAACTCGCCCTCGAATCCTACAGGGGCAATGTATTCATGCAAAGAATTGGCCGCGCTCGGAGACGTCTTTCTGCATCACCCTCTGGGGAAGCAAGTCTGGATTTTAAGCGACGAGATTTACGATCGAGTCGTTTTCAATGATTCTGGAATGCTTCCGTTTACATCGTTTCTTGAGGCGGCTCCAGGACTTCGCGACCGTGTGATCACCATTAATGGAATGTCCAAGAGTGGATCAATGACTGGTTGGCGAGTGGGTTGGTCTGTGGCCAATGCGGAAGTCACGCAAGCGATGAATATTCTGCAAGGGCAAAGTACCTCTGGAATTAATTCTGTCGCTCAGTGGGCGAGTGTTGCAACGCTGGCGCTTGATGAAGCAGAATTCGCCTCACAGATCGAACGGTATCGCGCACGTCGAGATCTTTGCGTTCAATTGCTGAGAGTGGTTCCAAACTTGGAAATATTTGTTCCCCAAGGTGCCTTTTATCTTTGGATTGGAGTGAAGCAATTTCTGAAGCCGGGTGAGGATTCGATGGGATTCTGCGAGCGGGCACTGAACGAGGCGCGTGTTGCCCTTGTGCCAGGCGCCCCGTTTGGCGCGCCTGCGTCGGTTCGAATGAGCTTTGCTAACGATGAAAAAGCGTTAAGTGAAGGCTGTAGTCGGATTGTCAAATTCTTGACTTAAGTTTGATCATTTTTTCAAACTTCTCTTTACTCACTCCAATAGATTTTTGGTATCCTGTTTGAAAGGAGCGAACAGGATGTTCGTCTCAGTAAAAAGTAAAAGCATAACGTTTTATTTAGCGCTAAGCCTCTTCTTAGGGGCATGTAGTGCTCCAAGTGCCTCATCCATGGATGCGGGAAGTAGTCTGGGTAAAGCCGGCCTCTTGGACGCGGCCCAAACCGCGCTTTCAACGCAGGATTGTTCCACTGCGATTTCGATTATCAAGCCTGTCTACGAATCAACCAATACTGATAACGCAATTCGAACCATGATGGCTTCTGCCTACGCGTGTGAAGCGAATGTGAATGTATTTAGAAATTTGGGCGATATTGTTACGAATATTTCTACTTTGGCTGGAGTCGGATTTTGGAGTTTTCTCTCTACTACGTTTCCATCCACTCTTTCTGATCGCGCTTCCGAAGGCGCGCAGCTCGCGCAGGATGCGCTACATTCGATAATCAGTCCATCGGCAGTAATTTTGCCAACCGGACTTTACAACGCTAGCACCTATAATCCCGCGGCTTATAAGCCTGGAGATCGATTGAATGATGCGAATGCCTATCTCATGTTCGTGAGTTTGGCAGGAATTGGTGCGCTCGAGAATCGATATGGAAGCCCTTACGCCAATGGAAAACGGGGTGGAACGTTTCCTTGGGCGGCGGCTGCCGATGTGAACGGCACCGGTACAGCAACCCAAGCCGACGGCTGTGCCTATGCGTCTGCAATAGTGAATTACGTTGATGCGCTTGGAACGTTATCGTCACTTACATCGGGATCGATTGCCACGGCATTTTCGACACTGAATTCAGCATTTCAAGTGGCGATCTATTCAGCATGCGACCATGCATGCACTCTTGGCGGGGTTGCTTCGTGTCCGACTTGTCCAGAGAAATTGCGCAGCCGCACCGGTTGCACCGGAGTAGCAACCGACCCTGCAACGGTGGCGGCACTGGGTATAATTCGTTCTTTGACAAACCCCGGTGATGTAACTGAAGCCGCTATTTATTCTTTAATCGGTTGGCAGCTCGGACCATGAAGAGAATTATCGCAGCCGCACTTGTGTTGGTTTCGAGTTGGGTGCATGCCGATGAGCCCAGTCGCTTCTATCGCGGAGTGCGGGCCACGGCGATGGGTGGGGCATTTGTTGCTATTGCAGACGATGAGCAAGCGCTCTACTTAAATCCCGCGGGACTTGCGGGAATCAATAATTTTTCGTTTCACTATGCGCCAGCCGATTTTGATCTCTCCACAGACATGGTTAAGCTCGGTCTAACCGGAACTTCGGCCTTTTCGAACTTGGGTGTGTCGTCGTTGAATAACTTCATGGGGCAGTCGAATACAGCACGTGGCGCACTGACTCCCACGCTGCTTATGGCTAATTTTGGATTCGGAATTTTCAGTGAACAACTCATTCAAATTTCCGAGGCAAACCAGGCCAATCCTCAATTAAAGCTCGGGTATAGAACAACGAATGGTTTTCAGGTAGGATTCGCTTTCGCGCCGCTTAAGAAGAAGAAAAGGGGTTTTAAGGGCGACCTTCGGATCGGAGCTGCGGCCAAAATGGTGTGGCGCAGGGGCGGGGTGCGCACGCTCAGTTTTCTCGATGTAATGAACTTGGCTGGGCAGGGAGCTCAATTCGTGTCCGCGTTGGCGGGTAGTTTTGGCAACTCGATTGGGTACGATTTGGGTGCTCAATATTTGCACCCGCTCACTAAACGAGTAACGCTCAGTACCGGTTTGGTGATGACTGATATCGGTAATACAAGTTTCCCGGATAGTACGGCCGATCCGGTGAAGGCAGACTTAACGTGGGGAGTAGGTGCGAAAATAGCTCTGCCTGTAGGAAAGCTTACGTTCGCTTATGATCTTAAGTCGCTCAACGAAACGATGGATCTTAGAAAACGATCCCATTTGGGTGCCGAGTTGGCCGTTCCACTTCTGTCGATTCAAGCAGGCTTTTATCAGGGGTATTTTACCTATGGCGTGGGTTCTGATATTTGGCTCGCTAAGCTTCAACTCACTTCTTATAGCGAAGAGCAAGGAACGTATGGTGGTCAAAAGGGTGAGCGGCGCTACGCGTTACGTGCTTCATTGAAATTTGGTTTTTAAGGAATTGGGATTCTGCGCTAACGGCGAGGTTGTTCCTTGCTTCTTTAATCCGTTATGCCTTACATTTTTGAAGTAGGTGGGAAGTTTTTACCGCCTACAACGGGAGGCCTACTATGCGTAAAGCGTTTGTTATCGATACCAACGTGTTGCTATTCGATCCCCAAGCTCTTTTTAAGTTTGGGAACAACGACATCATCATTCCTATTGTGGTGATTGAAGAAATCGATCGATTTAAACGCGATATGAGTGAGAATGGCCGGCACGCGCGCCTTTTCTCGCGCTTGATCGATGATATGCGCAAAGACGGCGAGCTCTCTCGCGGAGTCAAGCTTCCTAATGGCGGCTTACTCACGGTTGAGTTGGGCGGCAACCACCCCTTGCCCGTTGAGCTGCAGATGGATAAGGCAGATAATCGAATTTTGGCGTTAGCGATTTCGATCAAGAAAGAGCAGCCTAAGCGACCTGTCGTGTTTGTTACGAAGGATATTAACCTTCGCATTAAGGCGGATGCGCTTGGAATTACTGCAGAAGACTTTGAGCCTTCGAGTGTCGAGCCCGACGAGCTGTATGCTGGTTCGACTTGTATCTCAGTCGATTCGCATCTCGTTGATGAGTTTTACGCAAATAAGCGTTTGCCTTATAAAGAAGCCACTTTTAAGCCGAATCAGTATCTTATTTTGAAAGATTCGCTCAATCCAAATCACACAGCGATGGGCCGGTTTTCAAAAGAGCTCGATTGCATTGTTCCGATTTTGAAGCCAGCCGAGGGCCTGTGGGGTATTTTCCCGAAGAACGCCGAGCAGGCATTTGCTATCGATGCGCTCTTAAATGACGATATTAAATTAGTAAGTTTAGTTGGAAAGGCCGGAACGGGTAAGACTTTGCTTGCGATCGCAGCCGGCCTTGCGAAGACAGTCGACGACGGCGTTTACACGCGGTTACTTGTGTCTCGTCCTGTTTTCCCTCTCGGAAAGGATATCGGATTTTTGCCTGGCGATATCGAAGAAAAGTTAAATCCGTGGATGCAGCCCATTTACGACAATATTGACTTCCTCTTTGGTCAAACCGGCGCAAAGGGACGACGCGGAGCGGGCAAGGGCTGCCAGGAGTTAATGAATCAGGGACTACTGCAGATTGAACCGCTGACTTATATTCGCGGTCGCTCGATTCCTCAGCAGTATATGATCGTCGACGAGTCTCAGAATCTAACTCCCCACGAAATCAAAACCATCGTGACTCGAGCAGGCGACAATACGAAGATCGTGCTGACGGGCGATAGTTTTCAGATTGATAATCCCTATGTCGACTCTGCCAATAATGGATTAGTCTATTTGGTTGATCGCTTTAAGGATGAATCGATTTCGGCTCACGTCACGTTCAGCAAAGGTGAACGTTCGAAATTGTCCGAACTTGCTAGTAACTTGCTCTAAGCCAAATTACGCTTTTTGTTTCTTTTTGTAGTCGTCGATCTCGAGGTCAAGGTGCCTTCGATAGGAGCGAGTCAAAGAGCGAAGCTCTTGGGTCTCTGCTCGTTCTTCGAGTTCCTTGAAGAGGTATCGACCTCGTAGCATCAGGGGAAGGGTCTGCACTTCCGCCTCGCTTCGTTTCTCTTGATAGCGGATCATTTCTTCAAGAAGCTCGATTTTATCCATCGCCAAGATTCTAGCGCGATAGGCGTAATCTTCGGCTTCGGCTACTTTCATTTCACGACTGGCTTTTAGACACACGACGTTGCTCATGGGACCCCATTAAGCAAGGGAAGTGCCAGTGATTTGGTGCGCGTTGAATAATTATAAATATACGATATTATTGATTAAAACTTAAGGCGCTCCGGTCGGTGATTTGAATAGTGCTGTTGAACTCCTAGGCACCTGTTGAGAAATCGCTAATTGTCGTTAAGGCGATGGGCTGCGAGTTTGACAAAGAAATGAATTCTCCTCACACTCAAAGTATCGATTTTTCAACGCAATAGGTCTCGTCGTTCAACTTTTAAAGGAATCATTGGATGAATCCGCAGCTCAGAAAAATTTCGCGCGGTCTAGCTATCTCACTTGTGTTGGTGGTCGTTGCGGTGGTGGGCATAAAAAGAGCGATGCGACCTAAGACTTATGCCGAGATCGAGACAGAACGAATCGCTAAAATCACGAAACAGGACAAAAGTGTTCTGGGTAATAGTAAAGCGCATGAAGCCGATATTTATGGCGCGCTCATTCGATTAAGCTCGCGTGGCGATGAGACCGCTCGAAGAGAGGCATTAAATCGGGTGTTAGATCCCTCCACTTTGGTGCGTGCAGGTGCCGCAAATGGTTTGGGATATTTTGATGATCCCGAAGTGCTGAAGAGTTTAGAAAAACTCGCCACCGATCCCGATATTCAGGTTCGTGTACAGGCCCTGAACGGAATTTCACACCGCACAGGTGTAGGAAGAATTGAAGCCCTGAAAAGGGTGGCGATGCTTCCGTCGGCGACACCCGAGGAAGTCATCGCAGCTTGGTCAGGTGTACTCACTCTCGCTACCGATCCTGTTCAGAAGGCGAGCGCCCTCGATACCTTAGTGGGGCTAAGTACATCCAGTCGAGTGAGTGAAAATATACGCAATCTTGCCGCGCTCAAAGTCATTAGCCTTTCACCGCGCGACGAGAAGGTCGTTAAGTTAATGCGCGAGATTGTGGTCTCTGGAAAAAATCGGGCGCTCATGCCTATAAGTTTAAGACACCTTTCTACAATGGGTCAGCCTGGACTGGGCGATATTTTTCTGTCAGCGGTTCGTCATGAAGATCTTCAAGTTCGTATCGCGGCTTTTCAGGGCTTGCGGTTTTCTTGTCACCCCAAGCGCTACGAGGTTGCAGAGACCGTCATTCGAAATGACCGCGAACTGGTCGTTCGTGAGGCAGTGATTCGTGAACTTCAATGGATGCCCTCTCAGCGGGGAATTGAGCTACTCGAGCGGGTGATTCAGGATCATTCATTGAAAGATGAGCAGGAGCGGCTAGCGAAAATTGCGATCGTAGAGATCCGTCGCGTAAAGGATCAGATGGGCTCTCAACCCTGCAAATAGCCCTCAAAACGGCTCCTTCCGTTTTGGGGTTCAATTTCTTCTGACGATCTTCCGATCAGCTAAGCAAGA
>CANJNU010000028.1 GCA_947475645.1 Bacteriovoracaceae bacterium
GGGGGCACCGATACGATATTCGAATTCGATTGTCAGCCGAGGCACGAAATCAAGCCGAGCAGATTAAAAATCTCTTTGTTCGTAATAATCGCGGAGAGTTGGTTAAGCTTTCCGAATTGGTTCGAATCGAAGAACGTGCCAGTCTCCAGCAAATTGCGCGATACGATCGCGAACGCGCCGTAACTCTTTTTGCGAACGTGAAATCAGGAAAATCGCAGGCTGCCGCGATCGAAGCCGTACAAACTATTGCGAAGGAGATCCTTCCTGGCGACTATCACGCGATTCTTAGCGGAAGCGCAAAGACGTTTAACGAGTCGTTTAGCGACCTCACGTTTGCCCTGTTAATGGGAATCGTGGTGGCTTATATGGTATTAGCGAGTCAGTTTAATAGTTTTGTTGATCCTATAACGGTGTTGTTAGCTCTGCCGTTTAGTTTGGGTGGAGCATTTCTTGCGATGGCGCTGACTGGGCAGTCGCTCAATATTTATAGTTTTATTGGCCTAATTTTACTGATGGGAATTGTGAAGAAGAATTCAATTCTGTTAGTCGAGTTTACGAACCAGGTTCGCGATGGGGGACTTAAAGACGTTCGCGAAGCCCTCTTACAGGCATGTCCTGTTCGTTTACGTCCTATTCTAATGACATCGATTGCCACTATCGCAGGTGCACTACCTCAGGCACTGGCGTTCGGTCCAGGAGCCGAGACGCGTATTCCGATGGCCATTGCCGTGATTGGTGGCGTTTTGGCGTCGACGGTGCTGACTTTATTTGTGGTTCCGTGTGCCTATAGCCTGTTCTCTCGATTTGAGCGGCGCGAGGAGCAAGTATCATGAGAAGTTATTTAATCGTGTTTCTGGCGGGCGCGGTCCTCTTTGGTTCGTCAACCTTGTGGGCAGGCGTTCCCAAAGTAATGAGTCTTCGGGTGGCTGTTGAGCGTGCCTTAGCCAAGAATCCTTTAATACTTGATGCGGGTGAGAAGATTCATGCATCTGAGGCATCGATGGGACTTTCGTTAGCGCCAGCACTTCCCCAAGTGGTTCTGAACGGATCAGCCAATTCGAAGAAGGATCCTCTTAATCTGGCGAATCCAGCTTTTGGTGGCGAGCCGTACAATAGCTATGATGTCAATCTTAAGGTCACGCAGTCGATCTATGCAGGGGGGGCAACGCTTTCAGCCTATAGCGACGCTCAAAAAGAAAAGCGAATTCGAACGCTTGACCGGGGTATTGTAGAGCGCGGTTTGGTGTTAAATGTCATTCAAACCTATCATTCGATTTTGCTTGGGCAACGTAAGGTTGGCACACTTGAAAGGACTCGAAGTCTTCAGCAGGAGTTGCTCGCTACCGCGCGCAAGAATCGTGGAATTGGCCGGGCACAAACCCTGGACGTACTGCAGATCCAAACGCAATTAGCGCTCATTGAGCCTAAGATCATTCAGGCGAAGAATTTGGTCAGTGCCAATGCCGCTGAATTGGCGCTTCTGCTCTCTGAAGGCGACGCTAAAGAGTTTATCTTGCCCGAAGGATTGAACGAGGTGGATGCGCTTCCTTTACTTCAAAAAACAAAAGGTCCGTTACTCGAAATCGAGAGGGCTGGCGTGTTGCGAGATCAGGGGTTGGATCGCAAGGGAATGTCCCTGGCGAAATATTCACCCCGCTTGGACGCTGTAGCGCTGTGGGGGCGGGGTGCTTTCGTCAAAACCGATTTGCTGGATGAATACTCCACCTACTGGTCCGTTGGCTTGCAGTTTAGTTTTCCTGTTTTCAGTGGGCTTGCGTCGATTTATGAGCGTAGGTCACTCGAGTCGCAAGTGGTTCAATTGGATTCGAACGAATCGCGAGTACTCGACGAGAGAACACTTGAGCAAATCCGGGCCAGGCAGAATCTCGAGGCTTCACGTATTATTAGTCTTTCTTCGCGAACTGCATACGAGTTTTCGGAGAAGGCATTGATGGAAGCACAAGCAAATTACCGATTAGCAACCATTGAGTTTTCTCAGTTTCTGAGTGTGCAGCAGAGCGCACTCGAGGCTGAAGTAGCTTTTGACCAGGCAAAATTGGACGCAATCTTAGCAGCAGCGCAATACTGCGCGACAACGGGAATTCCTTTAAACGAATTGATTAATCTTTTGGAGACACATTCATGAAAACTAGAATTTTAATGGCGGTCTGTGCATTTTCAATGATGGTGCTCTCTGGGTGCGTGAAGGATCGTACAAAAGAAGACTGGGATAGCGAGCACGATGCGCAGATTCGGCAGCAAGTGAGAGATGTTTCGGGTGACTATAGCGGTTCGCTTTCGTTCGATACAGATGGATTTACAAATTCTTCGGCCGCGATGGAGCTTCATCTTCAGCAGTGTACCCGGTTGGGTGCACCTGGGGGAACTCAGAGCGCTACGCTTACTGCAGTATGCGGTACTCTTCGTATTCCAGGCGCACAGCCCATCTCTCTTGGATTTCAAAATGGCGCATACGATGTTTCGCGAAATGAATTTAGAGCTCAAGTTCAGGTTCCCGGACGGCCAATAGTTTCGATTGAGGGCGTGGTATCGAATCAGTTTCTATCAGGGAGAGTTGTAGTCGAGGGCTACCCCAATCAAAGTGGTTACTTCCAGTTAGACAGGGGTGCGGCACTTCTCGTGGCCGATAATTCGGCATTTCTGCGCCTACGGCAAGGAGCTTCTAGTGGGTTTCAGCGTTATCAGGGTACTCCTTACTTTACCGATGGGCTAACTCACGCAGCAATGAGAATGACAGTGATTAAACCGCCCACACAGCAAGAGCAGGACTTTGCAGATCTTTTAATGCCTGTTCGCTACGTCGACGTTTCGTTCAATTTTGGTCCAGATGTCGATACTGTTTTTCGGAACGCGATTTGGGATCGACGCTTGGGTACTTTAGTCGGAAAGGCGGAAAGCCAGAGTGCGACAGGCGGACTGTTGTATGGATTGGAACTCCATTGTCATGATGTAGTCAGTGGGGAGAATCATGGATGGAACTGTGAATATTCAAGCTACGTGAATCGTCCGGGGGTTGTTTTTACGGGCTCATTTTTAACTGAAGGCTCGGTGGCTCAGTGAAACTCCTTCTTTTGGCAGTATTATTTACGAGTTCAGGGGTCTTCGCGTCCGTTCGGATCGAGGTTCCTCAGACAGAATTGAGCGAGAGCACGCGATCAGGCAGTGGGGTTTCAGAAAAATCGGCCTTTCGGTCTTCTCGAATAGAAGTTTCGGTCATGAATTGGCAACCTAACTTTGCTTCATTCTCGAGTCGCATTGAGGGTGCAACGGCATTTGGAAGTGAGGGATTGCCCTCTCTCGGTGTTTCGGCAATTTCTGCTCGCGGTTGGTTTTCGGGTATTTTTTTGACTCGGCTTACGCGCCAGGGTACGTCGTATTTGTCGGGGCAATCGCAGAATGTAGAGCAAGCGCTCACTCTGGTTTCGGCGCGTTTTGGGTTTGAGCGCTCAATTGAGCTCGGACGCAAAGTATCACTTCTTGGTTCGCTCGGGCTTTGTCCTACGCTGGGCCTCAGTGCGCGCTCACGGTTCGATGATGGTCGTGAGTTTTTTGAGTTTCCGGTCGAGGTCGGAGCGGGCCTCGTGTCTCAGCTCAGCGTTTTTAATAAAAGCTGGAAATCGGCAGATTTCAGGGTGTCCGTAGTACGGCTTTCCGGACTCTCGCTTCGGGCGGGCCTTTCTGTGGCGCTCGATTAGGGTGCAAGATTTAGCCAGTTCTCCAATAGAGGCTGGCAATGGCGCAGTCGCCACGCAAATCAGCGATCCAGTTCAAGCTTGTGCGCTTGGCTTATGTAAGCTTACCAAGAATTTTCTCGAGCGGCCGCTTCGTCAAGAAGAAGAGAATGCCCGTGAGCAGTCCCATGCCTGTCAACATCATGAAAAACTTTTCGCCACTCATCACGGAGTAGAAAGTTCCTAGGTAGCCGGTCATGTAGTTTCCAAAGAAGCTCGACAAGAACCACATTCCCATCATCATCGAAAGGATGGGCTTAGGGGCCACTTTGGTAACAAGCGATAGTCCCACGGGAGAAAGGTAGAGCTCACCCAGAGTGAATACAAATACGGTGCTCACCAGCCAAAGCAAATGCCCGCGTTGGCCATCCGGAGTCGATTTGGCCGCTAAAATCATAATCACGTACGCTAATCCGCACAGAATCGAGCCTACTCCCATTTTTCCAACGCTCGAAAGGCCCCAGCCCTTGCGATCTTGCCAGTTCCAAAAGCTCGAGATCAGGGGAGCGAGCACAAAGATCATTGCTGGATTAAAAGATTGAAACCAAGTCGAAGGCATGGTCCATCCGAAGGTGTTCCAGTTGGTGCGGTCGGTGGCCCAAAGCTGCAAAGTGTTGCCTTGCTGTTCGTAAATGGCCCAGAACATGATGTTGAGGCAGCATAAGAACGCAAGTGCTCCTACCGAGTACCACTCGGTACGAGTGAGAGGACGGCTACGAGCGTTCTCGGTTTTTGATACTTCGCTCTTCGGAATGAGGTCTGCGCCTAGCCAGTAGATGAATAGGCCTAACAACATGCCCACGCCCGCGGCTCCAAAGCCCCAGTGCCAACCTACGGTTTCGCCCAGAGTGCCGCAAATTAAAGGAGAGAAGAACGCTCCCAAATTAATACCCATATAGAAGATCGTAAAGGCCGAGTCGCGCTTGGGGTCGCCATCTTTGTAGAGGTTGCCCACTTGAGTCGAGATATTCGGCTTAAAAGCACCGTTACCGAGAATCAGGAACAGAAGCGCCAAGAGGAACATCTTCTCGCTTGCCATCAAGAAGTGGCCAATGGCCATCAAGATGCCGCCCACGTAAACGGTTTTGTGCTGACCCCAGAACCGATCTGCGATCATTCCGCCAAAAAGGGGCGTAAGATAAACAAAGCCTGTGTAAAGGCCATACATCTGAGAACCGAGTTGCTGCACATTCATTTCGCCAAAAATGCTCACTAACCAGTCGTGAAGCGCATTATAGCCAAGCACCTCGTGAGCCTTCGCAGGATCGGCTAGCAAGTATTTGGTCATGTATAAAACAAGTAACGCACGCATTCCGTAGTACGAAAAACGCTCCCACATTTCGGTAAAGAACAGAACATAAAGGCCCGCTGGGTGACCAAAAAATTCCTTGCCTTGCATCGTGCGGGTAAAAGCGTTTCTCATAACGACATCTTTCTCACACAGCCGAGCAGCCGTCAAAAACTACTGTACTGTCAGAATCTCAATTTCCTTCTCGCTTCCTCGAAGTTCAACCGAGAAGGCGTCTCCAGGGTTTCCGCCCTCAAGTTCCTCTCCCAAGGGTGATTTTAGGGTAAGTACCTGCACGGTTTGCGAGCCAATTCGAATCTTCGATCCCCCTCCCAGAAGGGCAATCAGGGCCACCGAGGCCACTCCGTCATAGTCGTAAGTAACCAGCGTGCCTCGGCCCACTTGAATATGGGGGGCGGTCGCGCCTAGATAAGCCTCGAATTCACGTACGGTGTCTTCGAGTTCGGCTACGCGTACTGCCTGTCCGGCGGCAAGGTATGAGCTTTCGATAGCAAAGGTGTCGTGGCGGTCCTCGGCCTTCGACTCGTCGTGAGTGGCCGCTAGGTGCGCGGCCTTGGCGCTGTGAACGAGAGAATCACGCTCGGCCTTGAATTGATGGATAAACCCCTGAAGGACCTGCTCTTTGCTTATTTTCATCGCCCTTTCATCGTCGCAAACCCGAGTACAAATAACGAGAATTATCCTACGTCACTGTGCGGCAAAGTGTGCTAGGGTGGGCCACCATGACAACCTTCGAGACACTGTCCGTTTCCCCTCTAATGAAAGCCCTGGTGCGCGAACTGGGCTATGAAAAGATGACCCCCATTCAGGCCGAGAGCATTCCTGTACTCTTGGAAGGTCGCGATTTAATCGGACAGTCCAAAACTGGAAGCGGAAAAACAGCTGCGTTTACGATTCCTATCCTCGAGCGTATTCATATCGAGCAAAGCGCCACCCGCGATATACAGGCCCTCATTCTTTGCCCCACCCGCGAACTCTGTTCTCAGGTTACTCGTGAAGTACGCAAATTGGGTCGTAAAAAAATTGGCCTCCAAGTTCTGGAAGTGGCGGGGGGTATGCCTGTTTTCCCACAGAAAAAGGCACTCGAAAGTGGTGTGCATGTGGTTGTGGGAACGCCTGGACGAGTGCTCGATCATTTGCAGCGCGGTACCCTGAACCTCTCTTCTGTAAAGTTCATCGTTTTGGATGAAGCCGATCGGATGCTTGATATGGGTTTCGAAGACGACATGAAGACCGTCATGAACGCCCTTCCTGAACAACGGCAAACGATTTTCTTCTCGGCCACGTTCCCTCCTAATATTATTAAGCTAAGCTCGAAGTTTCAAAAAAATGCGGTAATGGTAAAGATTGCGCAGACCCCTGAGGATCAGGCGAGTCTCTCAACCATTTCCCAAAAGTTTATTGTCGTAAAAGAAGAAGAGCAGAAACCTGAAGCTGTTTTTCAGTTACTAGCAAATGAATCGCCCGATTCGGCTATCGTGTTCTGCAACTTCAAAACAACCACTTTCGAACTCACAGAACTTTTAGCGGCCGAGGGCGTCAGTGTTGCCTGCTTAAATGGCGATATGGAACAAAGGCAGCGCGATTTGGTGATGGCGCGTTTTAGAAATCAAAGTATTCGCGTACTCATTGCAACCGACGTCGCTGCTCGCGGCATTGATATAGCGGGTTTAGATTTGGTCATTAATTTTGAGCTTCCAAAGATGCGCGAAAATTACACGCACCGTGTAGGGCGTACCGGCCGAGCCGGGAAAGATGGCAAAGCGGTTTCATTTATTCGAGAAAACGAGAAGAGCAAAGTGGCAGGATTGATTGCCCAATCGGGCGCGGTATCCCACCCTCCCATTGCCGAGTACGTTAAAAAGACGCTTCCTCGCTATGATCTCGGTTCAAAAATGGAGACGATCGTGATTTTAGAAGGGCGCAAAAATAAAATGCGGCCCGGGGATGTTTTGGGGGCGCTTACGGGAGAGGCCGGGGGCCTAAAAGGCAAAGACATTGGTAAAATTGAAGTTCACGACTTCCATACGTTCGTTGCGGTATCGCGTGATGTCGCAAAAGTAGCGTTACGTTGCCTACAGTCGGGTCGAATTAAGGGCCGCCGTGTTCGCGTCGAGTGGCCTAAATAAAGCCTGCGTTTCGATTTACTTACCCAGCTTCTTTTCGAGCCGATCCAGTCTCTCTTGAATCGCGCGATTCTCGGATTTTAGTGCTGCGTTTTCTTCTTTCAGTGATGCAATCTCGCGCGAGTTGCCTTGAATGCTCGAGTAAAGTTCTTTAATGGCTTCGACAACGGGGCCAATCAAGTTACCGTAGGCCACGGTCTTCAGTCCCGACGTCTTGTCCGTATGCACCGTTTCAGGAAATACTTTTTCTAGCTCTTGCGCGATCAGCCCCAATTGATGTTGGGATCCATATTTCTTCTTGTCCTTCCAGTCGTACTCGACGCCACGAAGACTTAAAATCTTTTTCAAAGATCCTTCGAGTGTCGAGATGTTCTCTTTCAGACGAAGATCTGAGGGAGTTACGCAGCCGGAGGAGGTGCAAATGCCGGTCCCACCAAACATAAGTTGTCCACCCGGGGAGAGATTGATACTTCCGTTGACGTCAAGCTCTGCACCATAAGAAAAATCAGTGGTGCCGATGCCGACTTTTCCCTGAAAAATGGCTCCGTTTGTGGGTGCGGTCTGTGCTCGATAAGTGCTTCCGACTACAATCCCCGCCGATCCGGTGCGCAGGCCTGCAGCTGTGCTTATCTGCCCGTCTTGTCCCACGACGAATCTCGATGTCGTTGAATTCTCCA
>CANJNU010000029.1 GCA_947475645.1 Bacteriovoracaceae bacterium
AATCAAGCCGCCACCCAATATTCTTCTCTCGCACTCCAGGACGATAACTCCACCAGGTGTAATGATCTGAACCCGGCTCGAAGGCCCGGAAAGCATCTGCATATCCCTGCGATAAAAAATGAGTCATCCATTGCCGTTCTTCTGGGAGAAATCCTGCATTTTTCTCGTTCGCTCTTGGATTTTTTAAATCAATCTCCCGATGGGCAATGTTGTAGTCACCGCAAAGAAGTACGTTCTTGCCCTGGCTCTTAAGAGAGTTCAAGAACGCGAGCATCTTTGCGCAGAAGGAAAGCTTGTATTCGAGGCGTGTGTGCTCGCGCTGTGAGTTTGGAAAATACGCATTCACCAATACAAAATCAGAGTACTCGGCAAGCAGAACACGTCCTTCAAAATCCACCTCTGGGCTTCCCATTCCTATTTGAACACGAAGCGGCTCCTTTTTTGAGTAGATCGCTACCCCACTGTAACCAGGTTTCTGCGCGGAATGCCAAAACGAGTGGTACCCAAGAGGGTGTAGCAAAGCTTCGTCTAGCTGCTCGGGCCGTGCCTTCGTTTCCTGAATTGCGACAATATCAGCGGCTTCGCTCTCAAACCAGCCTGGGAAAGTCGTTTTGCCCGCGGCGCGGATTCCATTTACGTTCCAACTTAAAATTTTCGTCAATTTTCACTCACTCTTTACCGAGTACTTACTTTAGCTGGGCAAACAGTACCCATTGACGCCTGACGACTGATTTGAAAACATAAGTGGTAACTATGGAACCAGTTCGCTGGACGTGCCCACATTGCAATACTTCTCTGATCTCATCGCCCCCGGAAAGTTTTCGGAATACCCGAATTCGACCTGATCCGGCGAAGGTGATGAAGATGCTTTGCTCGAACTGCAAAACAGAATCGAAGCTTACTTGGGCAGCCCTGACCACTACGCCAGAAGTTAAACCGCAGCAACCCCGAATTCAAACTCCACCTCCTTTCACTCGAAAGTTTCCGGCCCCGATGCAGGAGGTTCCCCAAACCAGCTTCAAGCGTCGCTCGAGTGGATGGGCGCAAGGCGGATGGCTTTTGCTCTCGGCTGCCGCGGTGACTGTCGGACTTGTAGAATTAAGGCAAGCGCCCTTACCTCGAGTCGCTGCCTCAGTGCAACCCCCCAGAGCGGGACCTCCCGCTGTTGTGGTGGATTCGATCGCTACGAAGTCGATGGCGCCAGCAAGAACACTGCCCCTTGAAAAGCTGGCGAAAAGTCCAATTTTCTTACAAGCCCGCGACGGACTCGAAGAAATAGCCTTTCGTCGTGGTCCCGGTACCGACTTTGCTCAAGTCGGCCAAGCCGATCCTTACCTACAGTATAAGGTAAAAGAATGGCGAGGCCGCTGGTTCGAGATCGAAACCGATGGCCCCGGCAAGAAGACTGCCTGGGTGCACTTAGATCAGGTAGAAATTATCTCCGAGGATAATCATGAATCGAACTAAGGAAGCCCCTCTTAAATTTGAGGACCTTTTCTTTGCGACTTCGCGGCAATTCGAAAGAATTATTGATCAAGAGAAGGAAGCCGGCAAGGTTCTTCAGCTGCAAATTCGTGATGCAAAAGCTCGGCACGCGCATGATTTAAATGAAGCCATGGGGCGCTTAAAGAGATACGCCGACGCCTACGATAAGCAGAAAGCTGATTTTCTCTTTGTAAAAAATCAATTCGACACCGTCAAACAGATACTGAGTCAGTCCGTGGTGCGCGAGACAGCACAGAAGGATCAATTCGAGGCACTTCAAGTCGAGTCAAATGAACTAACCATGAAGCTTCGCTCTCAATTGAATGACGAGCAACAAGAGACAAGCCGTCTTTCGCTCGAACTTAAAGAGAATCAAGCTCGGCTTAATGCCCAAGTGAAGTTTCTTCAGCAAGAACTGGAGAGCTCAAAAGGGCAATTGACTCGCACGGAGACCAACCTTCACGAGCTTCAACACTACTCAAATGGCATTAAAATGCGCTTCGAAGTAGAATCCAAAGAGTTGAGAAATCAAGGACTTGATTTACAGCAACGCTTAAAACGGACTACCTTAGAAATGAAGACGCTTGAGCTGAAGCACAGCCAGCTTGGCGAAGCAAAAACCAAACAGGATGACCATTCGAAGCTACTCGAAGGTAAGCTCGAACATTTTCGTCGCAGAAGCGAAGCTTTTCAGAAGTCTGAGGAAGACCGCCAACGTTTGCATGTGGCCCTTGTGGGAGTACAGCAACGGTTGCGCGATGCGGAGCGCAGTACCGAGGACGCACAAGACGAGATCCATCGCCTGAAGCTGAATCTAAAGCAACTCCAAACGCTCCCTCGTGTTTCGCCTCCCGTTCAAGCTCCCCCTCAATTCGAGGAGGAAGTGCTGATCGGATATCCTGCCGATCAACCGATCTACTCGTAACTACGATCTTCGCTTCCTTTTTTTCGACATTCGACGGATTCTTTTTTCATGATGAATCGTCGCTTCTTCAAACCAGCCTACCCTTGGACTTGGATATCAATTGTAGCTTCAATTGCAGTCTCAGTCGGGGCGTCCGCTGTAGTCTCTGCAGAAACTTCCGCGCTTCCTTCGCGTCCGAAGCTTGTAGTGCTACTCGTAATCGACCAATTTAGAGCGGACTACCTCTCTCGCTTCGAATCTCGTTTTCTTCCCTCTTTAGGGAAAAACGGCGAATTGGGCGGATTTCGCTATCTCATTCAGAATGGCGCCTACTTTCCGTGGGCAGAATACCAGATCTTACAGAGCATGACTTGCCCAGGTCATGCCACCGTTCTTACCGGTGCACTTCCCTATCAAATGGGCATTCCACTGAATCGCTGGTTTAACTCAACAACAGGCCAAACGGTTTATTGCGTTGAAGACGCAAAGGAGCAAATTGTAGGAGGACCAACCACTCCTCATACGGGAACTTCTCCGCGCAATCTCATTGGAACCACAGTGGGCGATGAGTTGAAGAACGCGGGCTACCCTTCCAAAGTAGTTACGGTTGCATTGAAAGACCGCGCAGCAATTATGATGGGCGGCCACCGCGCCGACCTCGCACTTTGGATGGACCAAAAAGCTCACCAATGGGTTAGCAGTACTTTTTATTTGAACAACGGTCAGCTTCCAGAATGGGTAACGACCCTGAATCAAGATCTTCGAAAATCAGAACAAGGCAAGACGTTCGAGTGGACCTTGAACTCGAAAGGCACCGGATATTCGACCGAAGCCCATCATCCAAAAGACGACACGGCCCACATTGGTAGACAATTCCCCCATATTCTTCCCCTCAATACGAAAGAGTCCTTGGCAAGCCCCTACGGTATCGATGTTACCGAGCAGGCGGCCGAACGCGCCCAAATTGCTTACCACCTGGGTGAGGGAGCTCGAACCGATCTCCTCGCTGTGAGCTTCTCTAGTCACGACTATGTGGGTCACGGATTCGGCCCCAATAGTCGAGAAATGGAAGAGATGACAGTGATGGAGGATCGAGCCATCTCAAAGCTTCTTAATCATCTGAAGCGATCCATTCCAGGCGGACTCGATCACATTGTAATTGCCCTCACAGGTGACCACGGAATTCCGATGGAACCCGATCTAGCGAAAGTGAATCGCCTGGACGCAGGTCGAATCGTCGACGCTGAACTCTCGGCCAAGATTAATCAACGACTGAACGAAAAACTAGGAAAGCCAATCGGGGCACAGGATTGGGTCTCTTTTAACGAGGACCTCAATGTCTTTATTCATCGCGAAGCACTGAAGGCCAGTCAGCGTTCGCTCAGCGAAGTTGCCGATGTGGTGAAAGCCGAGATGTTGCAATTTCCAGGTATTGCGCACGCATTTACTGCGAAAGACGTCGAACAACGCACGCTCCCTCCTGGACTTCATCAACACCAAATTTTGAATACCTACTTTGCCGGACGAAGCGGGGATGTGATCGGAATTCCTCGTCCCTTTTTTCTTTCTCATGGCGGCGATACCGTTGGACACATGACGGGTTACAGCTATGACCGAACGGTTCCATTGGTGATCACCGGACCTCGCATTAAGAAGGGACATTATTCTCAAATCGTTCGAGTCAATGATTTGGCTCCTACCCTGTCCTCGCTCACAGGCGTTCTGGCCCCCGCACTGAACGAAGGACGAGTGCTGCACGAAGTCATTAAAGAGTAACTGAAAGCCTCGAAATGCATATTCGGAGCACTAGAAAATTCATACCGTTTGTGCGAAGAGAAAGCCTGTGAAATGATAAAGAAAACACAGGTATTTCGACCGGCTTATGCGCATCCCCGCGCATAGCATATCCGGAAAGGTATTCTCGTGACCTCGAACGCAACGCAAACATCTTCGAAATTCAGTTACCTCAAAAGCACGAACGTTGAGTACATCGATGAAATGTTGAACGCCTACATGAACGACCCAGAGTCGGTTGATTCATCATGGCGCTATTTTTTCGAAGGTATTGAGCTTGGCTCAGCATTCGAATCGAACGCTACCGAGCCAGCTGTCAGCGTTGATCTCAGTCAAGAAGTGAAGGTTGCAGAACTGATTGCAGCATACCGCGAATACGGCCACCTCATCGCGAACGTAAATCCACTCAGCCCAGCCTCACCTACCCATCCGCTTCTCGATCTCGCGCGTTTCCAACTCTCTTCGTCAGACCTTCAAAATACGTATCAATCGGGTAAACTTTTAGGAATGGGCCCGGCTCGCCTGCAGGACATTCTTGCTCAACTCAAGGCAACCTACACCGAAACAGTGGCTGCAGAGTTTGCACATATCGTGAACTCGGTAGAGCGCGACTGGTTACGAAACCGTATGGAATCTTCTCGGAATCGCGAGGCACTCGATGCCGAAACCCAGAAATTCATTCTCCATCGCCTTTCCCAAAGCGAAGGCTTTGAGCGATTCCTTCATACCCGTTATGTGGCTCAAAAGCGTTTTTCGGTCGAAGGCGCAGAGAGCATTATTCCCGCTCTCGATGTAACCATCGAGTTGGGCGCGGAACTGGGCGCTAAGGAATTTGTTTTTGGTATGGCTCACCGTGGACGGCTAAACGTACTGACTCATATTTTTGGCAAGAAGCCCGAGTACATCTTTACTGAATTCGAAGGAACCTACAAAATCGATCTTTCTATCGGCGATGGCGATGTTAAATACCACATGGGCTATTCGCGCGATTTTACAACGCGCTTTGGAAAAGCCGTTCATTTATCGCTTGCGAACAATCCCAGTCATTTGGAGTTCGTTAACCCCGTAGTTGAAGGGATCACTCGATCGAAGCAGAAGCAGTTGGGAGACACCCAACGTGCGCAAGTTATTCCGATTCTGATTCACGGCGACGCGGCCCTGGCAGGTCAAGGCGTTTGCTATGAAACGCTCGGCCTTGCCGGCCTTGAAGGTTATAATACCGGAGGCACGCTGCATTTTGTAGTCAACAATCAGGTTGGGTTTACCACGTCACCCAACGATTCGCGCTCGTGGACGTATTCGACCGACATGGCGAAAACGATTCAATCCCCTATCTTTCATGTAAATGGAGATGCGCCCGAAGCGGTTTGGTTTGCCTCGAAGCTGGCTCTTGAATTTCGTCAGAAATTTAAGAAGGACGTATTTATCGATTTAATTTGTTATCGCAAGCACGGGCACAATGAAGGCGACGAACCCTCGTTCACTCAACCCTTGATGTACAAGCAGATTAAAGTTCATCCCTCGACTCGCGAACTTTACGCAAAAAAGTTAGAATCTGAGAACCGCATTCCAGCAGGAACCGGCCAAGCTTTTGTAGACGAGATTACCGCTTACCTGCTTGCAGCACAGCAAATTACCAAAGCGGAAGCCCCTCATCCTGCGGTCTCCGTTTTTGCGGGCCATTGGAAGAACCTGAAACGCCCCTCGACCGAGGATATTTTTAGGTCTGTAGATACTTCGGTGGCTTCAGCAAAGTTGAAAGCTCTCGCCGAGAAAATAAGTACGCTTCCGCAAGGATTCAACCTTCATCCAAAGCTGCAACGTTTCTTCGAGGGCCGTCTCAAAGCGGCTCAAGAAGGTGCTGGCATTGACTGGGGCAACGGCGAAGCCATGGCATTCGCATCGCTACTTTCCGAAGGCCACACCGTTCGCGTCTCTGGACAGGATGCCGAACGCGGCACATTTACTCACCGCCACGCAGTGGTCACCGACTTTGAGAACGGCAAGAAGCACAATACATTGGCGTCGATCGCGCAAGCTCCCGCAAGCTTTGAAGTTCACAACAGTCATCTTTCCGAAACCGGCGTGATGGGCTTTGAGTACGGCTATTCACTGACCGATCCAAATGCCTTGGTGATTTGGGAAGGCCAATTCGGCGACTTTGCTAACGGAGCACAGGTCATTATCGATCAATTTTTGGTTGCGGGCGAAAGCAAATGGCAACGCATGTCGGGGCTTACCCTCCTTCTTCCTCACGGATACGAAGGCCAAGGCCCCGAACACTCAAGCGCACGCATGGAGCGATTTCTTCAGCTTTGTGCAACAAACAACATGTCGGTTTGTAACTTTACTACCCCCGCGCAGCTCTTTCACGCTTTGCGCCGGCAAGTAAAACGCAATTTCCGTCGACCCATGGTAATCATGTCGCCGAAGAGCCTATTGCGACACCCCAAAGTCATTTCAGAAATGAAGGACTTCACCGAAGGCCGCTTTGAAGAGGTCTTAATTGATCCGCTTTTTTCCGACTCTGTTTCACAATCGAAGGTAAAAAAAGTGATCTTGTGCTCGGGTAAGATCTATTACGATCTTTTGAATTACCGCGAAGAACAAAAGATAAATGACGTTGCGTTGCTTCGCATCGAACAGCTGTACCCCTGGCCAGCCGATCGTCTAAAACAGATTCTCGCGGACCACAAGAATGCAAAAACCCTGGTTTGGTGCCAAGAGGAACCCCGCAATATGGGCGCCTGGAGTCATGTATTTGGATTCTGGGCCGGTACCTACGACGATTTCGGCACCCAGATCGGAAGACCTATTCTGGCTTACGCTGGCAGAGACGCAGCAGCGTCTCCCGCAGTCGGCTCATCTAAAGTTCACGAGAAGCAACAAAAGGCTCTCATTGAAAAAGCATTTCAGATCTAACCCTACGGAGAAACACTCTCATGCAACATAACGTAGTTGCCCCCAGCGTTGGCGAATCGATTACAGAGGTCAGTATCTTAAAGTGGTCAAAGCTAGACGGTGCCCAAGTTAAATCGGGCGATCTTCTACTGGAGATTGAGTCAGACAAAGCCACCGTTGAGATTGTGGCCGAATACAGCGGGCGGCTTACTCTATTGAAGCCTGCCGGTGAGAGAATCAATATCGGCACCGTAATTGGAATGATCGACGATGCCGCGAGCGGAACAGTGTCGGCACCTACTCAGGCCGCAGCGCCGTTGGTAGCCTTAACCGCAGCACCTGTTGCCGGAGCTGCCGCTCAGGCAGGCCCCGCTGCACGTAAGGTAGCCGAAGAGACGGGAATAAACATTCAAAACGTTCCGGGCACCGGTAAGGATGGTCGTGTCACCAAGGGTGATCTTCAAAATTACTCGAACGGTGCCGTCTCGGCAACTCCGCCAGCTCCAACCCGAACCAAAGACCGACCCGGCGATCGTCGGGTTCCGATGAGTCAATTGCGTTCACGCATTGCCGAACGTTTAGTTCAAGCCCAGCATACTGCCGCCATTCTGACCACTTTCAACGAAGTGGATATGAGTGCCGTAATGGCCGTGCGCTCAAAAAACAAGGACTCATTTAAGGCCAAATATGGCGTTGGTCTCGGCTTCATGTCTTTCTTTACTCGAGCTTGCGTCGAAGCCTTCAAGGTGGTGCCTGAAGTGAACGCCTCGATTGAT